>JAUVLN010000003.1 GCA_030600725.1 Thermoplasmatota archaeon
CATCGAAGATCGAAGGTATAGATGTCAAACCCGAGATAATGATACCACTTGTTGGCATCAGAAAAGAGCTTCAGACCCAGAGAGATATTATCACCGAGATAATCGAAAATATCTTTAAGAAGATGGGAACTAAGATCGATATCAAGATCGGTACAATGATCGAGATACCCAGGGCAGCACTAACGGCAGATGAAATTGCGAAATCTGCGGATTTCTTCTCCTTTGGCACTAACGATCTAACACAGATGACCTTCGGTTACAGCAGGGATGATTCCTCAACATTCCTGCCGAAATATATCAATGAGAATATCCTGACCGATGATCCTTTCAAGGTTCTCGACAGGGATGGAGTGGGTCAGCTAGTTAAAATGGGAACCGAAAAAGGAAGATCGGTCAACCCTTCCCTAAAGGTGGGAATCTGTGGAGAGCACGGAGGTGACCCCTCCTCCATAAGATTCTGTCATGAGACGGGATTGGATTATGTAAGCTGTTCACCATACCGGGTACCTATAGCCAGACTTTCCGCGGCACACTCAAATCTGATGGATGAGATATGATCCGGGATCAATTATCTATCCATTCGGATATCTGATGTATATTTCGGCACCTTGAGCATCTTATCTTCCTGCTTATCCTGATCGTGCAGTGTATACATCTCTCATTTGAGATCTGTGTCAACCTTCTGCAGTTTGGACACCTTACGAAGAAATCGTCCTCCCTATCACACCAGTAGAAGAACCTTCTCTCATCGCATGATGGACATTTTTTCACTTCCCTTTTTAGATCGGCACCACATACTGGACATCTGACCCTCACGTCCAACTTTCTGATATTATCCTCCCGTCTCAGGTTCTTTCCCAACATCGATGATATAAACTGTTTTATCTCACTGCCAGGGGATATCGTCTCCAATATCGTTGTCCTGAATCTGTTCTCTGGAAAGTACAGGATAAACACAAGAAGTAGGATAAGGAACGATTCGTTTATCAGATAGAGCAATTTAAATAGTTCCTGATTGCCCAATGAGCCATCCGACCATCTTATCCAACCAATGATGGAGAAAAGCGATGTCCAGAAAAACGCAATAACCGCGGTTGACCAGAGGCCAATTGGAACATATTCGCCCTCCATTGCATATCTGTTTCTTCTTTCGCGAACGAATAATATCAATGAAACCGATACAAGAAATGCACCTATAAGTATTGAATATCCCCACAGCGGAAGTATTACATTATCACTTCTTGCCGTCCAGACGTAGGTAACTATGGATCCAAAGAAAACCAGGATATATATGGATCCAAGCCACAATGTCAGATAGAAATATCTTGGGGATCTCTTGTAGAGAAGTAGAATACCCATTATCCCCATTGATAACCAACCAAAGAAAAAGATCAGACCATCCATGATACTGAATATCAGAGAGAGAAAAAGAAGGAGAATTGCACCATATTTGAGCTGTTGGTCCCTGATGGTGATCAATTGTATGTACCATCTCTTCACTCCAACCGAAACCCTGTTCATAAGCACAAGTAGATTGTGGGTAGATAAAAATACGTTTCGGTTGAAGAAAAACAATCTCTTATGGATAATAAAGCACGGGCAGGTTTAGGGGACATATATTAGGAAGAGATAGAGGTGCGTAATGAGATAATGGAAAAAATATTTTCCCTGCCCGTATAAGATAATTGATCTGTTATATATATAAATAAATCCCCTTCTTTATCATATTATGAAAACATGTTGTTATATCCGTATAAATCCATCCAAAGAGATCCTGCGATAGAATAAAATATGATCTGGCATCTGTATGGGTGTGCCTGAAGAGGTAGATGATCAGTGGTGCATGTGTGAACATGACGAGACACATTCGGACGAATCCCTCTGGCAGCCCCCATCCAGATCTGAGAGAATGCATTCACCGGTGCAGAAGAAGCCTTACTGTAAAAAATGCGGAAAGATGAAATATCTTGGCAGTGCGCCTGCAAAAAAAATTGGATTTTACCTCAACCTTCTTGGCGAGATCCAGAAGAGATCGGATATATTGAGAAAAAGAGGGGTCAAAGGCATGAGATTAACGGATGTTCAGAAAAGAATGATAATCAAGATACTAGAATCGGATGAATTCTTTCTGGATAAATTCGCAAATAATCTCTATTCACAGCATGATATGTTCAGGAATTGTTTATTGCAGAACAGTTCGATACCCCCATATCTGATCGATTCAGTTTGTGAGGATTTCAAGGGATAGACGACTGATATTAATGCTCAAAAACGTAATATGACTAAAAATTTTATATTTCTTGAGGTTGGTAAGGGTTCCATGGAAAGGAAACGATTATCAGTGTTATCCTTGAGGGCTTTAATTTCCCTGCTTATTCTCGCATTACTTGTTCTACCGATATCAATTCTATTATCGACTGGGTCAGAGGGTTTAACCAATGTGACGGTGAACATCACTATCGATGGTAATACCCAACTTGTCTCTTCACCCTATAGGTCTCCCGGGGGACATGGGATCGCGGGCGATCCCTATGTTTTTGAGGATCTGGCGATGAACACACACCAGATCAACATAATAAATACCGATGTCTATTTTGTATTCAGAAATATCACATTTTCATCATCAACGTCACTTTCGATCTACCTTGAAAACGTGAAAAATGCTTGTTTTTCGAATATCTCATCCAACGGTAGACGTAATTTCCTCAAAGTGGTAGGCTGCACGGACATAACCCTTGAAAGATCGAATGTGATAAACGCCCCATATTCTTCTTACTACCTTATCAAGGTCCAGAATACAATGAATTTATCTTTGATGAGGTCCAATTTTTCCAAAAGCAGCGGTTTGGGTGGATGCATTATCCATATGGATCAGTACGGTGGTAAACACCTGATGGAGAATAACACGTTCAAGAACATGTATGTGTATGATAGAAGATTTGACGATAACGAGAGGATATCCAACAATACTTTCATAAACTCGTCCCTGATACTTGGTTACGATACCTATAATGTCGAGGGATATGTCTCCTATAATGAATTTTACAATTCAACCCTGGACATTCGTAAAGCACAGATGAGATGCGTAATAGAAAACAACAGGTTCTTCAATGAAATAAAGAACTGTATAGAATTGGATTACACATACGAGTGTACGATCTCCAACAACTATCTAACAGGTAATATCGGAATAGATTTCCAGAATAATATCTACAGTGCCGGGGATAAATATGCTTTTATTAATCGTAATAATTTCGAGGGATGTCATTATGGAATAAGCACCTTGAATACAAATCAACACAGACCATTCTCATGGGATATCTACGATAACTATTTCGGTAATTGTTCCGGTTATGCCCTCAACCTTGGATATGCTTTAAAAAACCGTATCTGGCATAATAGCTTCTACCACAATGCAGGTACCGACAATACCTCTTCTGGTGATCAGGCATACCATACGTTGAATTATGGTAATACCTGGACAAATACCTATACTGTGGATGGCGTTGGAAATTTCTGGGCAAATTACAGAAGCCCGGACATTGATAACAATGGTATTGTGGATGATCAGCTTTCCATCGGCGTTGCAGGTGGTACCTCTCCAATAGATTATGTTCCATTCACAAACCCATATTTCGACACAACACCACCTTTAATATCAATATTGAATCCTTTGGGTCTCTACGAGGATAACTCCTATTTCATCCTTGAATGGAGCGCCAACGATCCTACATCAGGGATCGACCTTGTAAAGATGAAAATAGATGGTGGTGAACCTGTTGAGATCGTCGATTCAAGTAAAACGAGCGTTTATCTTGAAAGGGGAGATCATGAAATAGAATTAACCGTATTCAATGGTGGAGGTTTGAAGACCAGTGTGGAAAAATCTCTCCATGTTAACTCAACCGTTGATATCATAACCATCAATCAGCCCGCAAATGGATCTTTCCTTAGAGGATCAAATAGATATATCCAATGGTCCATCATAGCTGAATATCTGATCGAGAACCTTACGATATTGGTAAATGGAGTGGAATCATTCTTTGAAACTGACGTACGTGATGTCACTCTTGAACTCAATGATGGCGAATATATTGTCATTATCAGGGCGAAGGATATCCACGGTCTTGAATTCGAAAGAATGGTCTATTTCGTTGTGGACAACAAGGCTCCAACTATCACGATAAATGCCCCGACACCCTATTCGTATCTATCCAACAATGACGTCCATTTCAACTGGGATACTTATGATAGGTATGGAATAGCGGAACAATTTATAAGATACGATGAGGGAGATTGGATGGAGAACACCGGTGCATCCAACGCAATATGGATATTTGGCACTGGACCACACACATGTGATATCAAAGCATTGGACATGGCTGGAAATGAGAGGATCTTTAACATTCCACTATTCCTTGGACCCGATCTCAGATTTGAACTGATAGAACCCTCACCTGATACCTACACGAGGGATTTCGATCTAAACCTGAAGTGGAAATACAACGGACCCCTGAACTGGACCAGCTCTCTTTTGCAGATAGGGGAGAACGGTGATTTCATTGACATTGGTGGGGCACCTGAGTACCCATTCAAACTCAATGAGGATGGTGAATACCTAATAACGATCAGACTTCAGGATGGATTCGATAACTACGCCGAGGCATCCACCACGGTCGTTAAGGATACAACAAGCCCAAAGGTATTCTTCCGGTATCCTTCCAATAATTCAGTGTTCAATAATGGAGAGATAATAATTACCTGGAGAGGAGAGGAGGAGTTCGGGATAAGGGAGTTCCTGATCAAGATAGATGGAGGCGAATGGGAACAATATGGAAATACAACGGAATATGAAGGTTTGTTTGAAGAGGGCACACATACGATCGAGGTCAAAGCCATCGATAATGCCGGAAATACAGGATACGAACTGTTGAACTTTTCTATTGACAGCCAGAAGCCCACTGTAGCGATAACATCACCTATAGATGGTGTGTTTACCAATGGTTTCAAAGTCGAAATCAACTGGGAGATCGTGGAATCCAATGCGATAAGATCTATCACCCTCACAGTGAATGAGAATACCTTCGTGGATCTGATGAATTTTACCACTTACGAATATCCCACACCAAAAGAGGGCGAATACCTGTTCATGATAACGGTAGTGGACCTTGCTGGCAACTCGAATAGCCATAGTGTAATGATATACAACGATAGAACCAAACCAGATATCGAATGGACAGACCTACCTCCATCTTTTACAAACAGGACCTCGCTCGATTTCTCCTGGAGGATCACGGAACAATATCTTAGATCGGTTATCTTTGGCTATGGAGACCTCAAGGAAGATCTATCGCTCCATCAAACATCCATTTCGGTCGAGGTGGAAGAGGGTAGTTATGAGTTCTATCTCAAAGCAGAGGATATGATGGGTAATGTTTTCTCGATATCCCATCATCTACTTGTTGATATAACACCTCCAACGATAATTATAGATTGGCAGAAAACATTGATAGATAACGGAAAAGCCTTATTATACTGGTCAACGGAAGATAATGGATCCTCTGAACTGTTTATCGAGATAGACGATGGTAGCGGTTTCATGGAAGCACTTTTGGAGAATAGATACACCTCGGATAAGTTGGCCGAGGGCAACCATTATATCTCCATAAGAGCCACAGATGAATCTGGAAACACCGAGACCATCACATGGAAATTCTTCGTTAATTCCCAGGGTGGCATTGGTGAGGATACTGAAGAGGAAGGGTCATCGGTCCACTTGATAATAGGTATAGTTGTCATTATTATAATTCTGATCGTGGTGATCCTGATATTCGTAAACAGAAGTAAACGGAAAAAAGAGGAAAGAAAGGAGATAGTCAAAGCCCCATCCAGGCCTGGAAAGATCCAGATCTCCTCTCCTATCTCTCATAGGCCGATGCAAAGAACAACTTCTGCAATCAAATCAGAATATGATGTTCCATCACACACATCAACTCCTGCTCCCGTAGCAGTTCAAACCAGAACCAAGGTTTCCGGGGAGGATTCGGGATATATAAGGCCAAGATCCAAATCCTCAAAGAAGAGGGCTATCAGGGATAAGGATAGATTCAAGACGTCCGAAACAATGGATAAAAAAAGGTCGAAGCCCAGAGTCGAAAAAGAACAGGAGAAAACTGAAAAAGAGGCGGAAAAGAAAGAAGCCCCAACCTCGGATGTACCTCTTGTTGACCTTCCTGAAGATGTTGAGATCAGATCATGGGACGATGAGGAGGAGATACCTTCATGGGATGATTCCGATGAGATTGATCAAGATGATGTATGGAAAGGGAAACAAGATGATTTCCCTCAGGAAATAGATGATGATAGCATAATATTCGATGACGATGAGATGGAGGAGTTTGAGGAGTTTGATGATTTCGAATAGATATCAGGTCCAAAAACCCATTATTCCACATAATTCAATGAAATAGAGGCGTCAGTTTTTTAATCAAAGACGCGGTAATGGTATATGGGAGTAGATCAAATGGTCGCAGATGATATCCAGAAGGCGCTTGATAAAGCTAATATGCAGTTGGCAGGTGGGGACTTCAAGAAGTCCTTCAATTCATTCAAAAAGATAGTAAGATCCAATGGGAATGTTGCGGAGGCTTATTTCGGAATGGCAGAGTCATCTATTGCCATACCAAAACTTACGATCCAGGAGATCGCCTCATATTATCAGAAGGCCTGTGATCTAAGTGACGGCAATCCCCTATATCATGCATCATATGGTAACTTCTGCTTTGAGAACGGTATACTGAAGAAAGGAGAGGAGTGTTTCATAAAGGCATCGGAGATCGATGAGGAGAATTCATCCATGTACCTCTCCGAACTGGCAACCAGCTATTACCACTCTGCTAACAGATTCCATAACATGTACCCGAATATCTCGAAAGAGGAGATCGATAGTAGGGCACTCAAATACATTCTCATGGCATTCAACCTTACCATTGAAATAGCCAAATCCCGGATAGATAACATAGAGCATAAAGACTGAAAGGGGTAACTTTCATCAATGATCTCCTCGATACGAGGTGAGAAACATACGGGGGTATCGTAATAAAAGATAATGATAATCGGATATATTTCACATCTGATGGAAATACGGTCTATGATGGAAGGTCCAGGAGAGGTAATAGAGTTGGGATAAGATTCACCTCAGATGAGATCAAGTCGCTTTCCATAGCGATTGGAATACTTACCCTCGTCTTCGCCTTTGCCTTCTCCGGAAACGGACTTATAGAGGGTAATTTCGATATTGTAAGGCTTCGTAACATGCTTCCATTCTCATTGATCGCAGTCCTCTCGGCCTTTGCCTTACATGAACTCGCACACAAGATCGCGGGAAATTTCTTCGGTTTTCCCGCAGGTTTCACCTACTCAAAAAAAGGCCTGTATTTCGCCCTATTCATGGGTGTCGTACTGGGGTTCGCTTTTGCCGCCCCTGGCGCTGTGATCATATATGGAAGACCATCAAAAAAGGAGAACGGCATCAAATCACTTGCCGGCCCGTTGATGAACCTTTTGATGGGGATCCTATTCTTTTGTGTGGGAATTCTCTTTTTACTACTCTCCTTTGAATTTATCGGACGCGGGATAATATTCATTTCACTGATCAATTTCTTCATAGGATGCTTCAATATGCTTCCGATCATGCCTTTTGATGGGGCAAAGATATGGAAATGGAGCAAATTCATATATATACTCGCTTTGATATTTCTCCTACCGCCCGTGTTGATATATTTCTTCCTACCTTTATTCCTATCATTAATATCTTAATCGGGGGATCCACGTATGAAACCAGATGGATATCGAAAGGACTTTCCCATGCTCGACAGGGGTGAAGAAGGGAATAGGCTGATATATTTCGACAATGCCTGTATGACCCTTAAGCCAAAGGCGGTTCTAGATAAGATCATGGAATATTACTCTGAATACAGTGGATGCGGGGGCAGGTCCCTCCATTCCATAAGCTCAAGGGTGACCGAGGAATATGAAAAAGCAAGAAGGATCACAAAGGGCTTTATCAACGCACCTAACACAAACGGCATTATCTTCACAAAGAACACGACAGAATCCATAAACCTAATATCCAATTCATTTATCTTTAAAAAAGGGGACAAGGTGTTGGGTACCGACCATGAACACAATTCCAACCTCGTTCCGTGGTTGAAAGCCAGGGATATGAAGGGAATAATATACGATCATGTTCCATCCAAAAAAGATCATTCATTCGATATCGAGCTTTTCAAGGAGATGGTCAAAGGTGTAAGACTCGTTGCCATGGTTCACGTATCCAATCTTGACGGACGCGTCATCCCGATAAAGGATATCGTGGAGATTTCCCATGATGCCGGGGCCACGGTATTCTTTGACTGCGCGCAATCCATCCCTCACATGCCAGTTGACATGAAGGGTCTGGATGTGGATCTAATCGCTTTCTCGGGTCACAAAGCATGCGGGCCCACAGGTACCGGGGTTCTCGCAGGGAAGATCGAGATATTAGAGGAGATGGATACCTTCATCGTGGGCGGTGATACCGTAAAGGAGACCACTTATGATAAGGTGGATTTCCTGAAACCTCCGCAAAAATTCGAGGCCGGCCTTCAGAACTATGCCGGGATCATCGGCATGGGTGCCGGACTCGAATATATAAATAATATAGGTCTTGAAGAGATCCATTCCCATGAGATAGGACTTAACAGATATGTCACGAAGCTTCTCGGGGACGAGGTGGACATCATAGGTCCTGAATACCCGGCGGACAGAGGAGGTATATTCCCCTTCCGGATACTTGGATTGAATGCACACGATATCTCGATGATAGTCGATGAGGTTGCCGGTATCGCGATGCGTTCCGGAAGACACTGCGTTCACTCCTGGTTCAACGGAAACCGGGTGGAGAGCACCGCAAGGGCTTCTTTTTACATCTACAATACAAAAGAGGAGATAGATATATTCTCGGATTCCATCCTTCAGATCAAGAAGGACTTTCTCTGATCTCATATCCTTTTTAACAACCCATTTCTCTCCTCTATGAATATGTCGGAGAGATATCTTACCATCAAAAGGTCCGATCGATATCCCATCATCGGTTCCGTGGTACCGTTACTTAACATCTCAAGAAGCATCAATGGCATATTAGGTCCAGAGGCAGTAGCCAAAGGAAGGCCTCCCGCAGCAAACCTTGGGTTCAGCTCGATGACGAATATCCCCTTTTTTCCCTTTATCACCTGAAGGTTTCCCGGACCCTGGTATTCCAGATCCCGAACGATCTTTCTCAGTATATCCACACCCTCTGGTAGCATGACCGTTCTCGCCTTGACAGCTTTTCCATCCTTAACCTCGATCCTCTCCCTTGGTACGGCTGCCATCAATTCATGCTCTCTCGATGCAAGGAAATCTATTGTGTATTCCTTTCCCTCGATATACTCCTGAAATATATTTGAGGTAATATCGATCGTTCCAAGTTCCTCGATCGAGGATACCGATCTTGCCCCTTTGCTTGAACTTCCCCTCCTGGGTTTGACAAATAAAGGATATGGCCCCTCATGCGGATCGATCGATGCTGGTCCTGTTATATCATTTTCTGTCAGCCAGCTTGAGAACTTCTCCTTGTCGTTGACGATAGATAGTGTGGAAGGCATGGGAAGCATGCATCTAAGATCGTTATCTGAAAGTTGATCTATTCTCGATGATATGAGTTCGATCTCCCTCGAAAAGATCGGTATCAGATAATCCAGTTTCTCATGATCGGCGATTCGGATAAGCTCTTCAATATAACCCTTTTCGGATATGGGTGGAAGCGTATAGGATCTATCCGCAAGGAAAAGCCCCGGGGCCAGAGGATCCATATCACCAGCCACTATCCTTAACTCGATATCAGGTGCCGATCTCAGCGATGAGATCACATTTATCGCTGATGCGACCCCGGCGGATGTGATAAGGACATCGTACTTTTCACCGCTCATAATGATCATCGGGATAGCTTTGTCAACGTTATTAAAACCATCTTTTTCCAAGTCTCGGTAAAAAGAAGTTCCTGTTAAGACTTTTTTATTAGGATTAATTTATAATTATTTCTTAATAAGATCGATGAGATCTGAATGTTAGGCTTATAGATGATTAACTCTTAAACATTCAGGTCCTTGGAAAATTGGGGATTTTCCGGACTTTTTTATTAGGATTAATTTATAATTATTTCTTAATAAAAAAGTAGCGGGGAATGGATTTGAACCATCGGTCTTCGGGTTATGAGCCCGACGGGATATCCTGGCTACCCCACCCCGCTAAGATCTTGTTCTTTTGCTATCCCATCAATGTAATACATCGTGGGATTTGCTACATATGGAAAGGTTCTAATTAAACCTTTTCCAGATATGATTTTTCCATAAAATATGATTATTTATCCCTGCCGGATATCAAATAATAAATATATTGGAACCATTGAAGCCTGAGGTACGAAATGAGATACTCGATACTCCTTATATTACTGATGATCTCCCCTTTTTTCATTCCATCCGATACGGCGGTTATCGTACCCCACAAGGGTGATACGGTTTTGGAAGCTTCCAAGGGGTCAATGATCCTTCCTTACCCCATAATATACAATACTGCCCAATATATCGGAGATATCGATGGGGACAACCGATCCGATATGGTGATACCATATCCCGATCTGATAAACGGTACTGGAACCATAGCATTATATCCAAGTCGATCCAACCATTCCGGCATTTTCATAACATCCAGGATAAGCGGTTCGGATTTCGGCAGACTGGTTATTGCAGACGGGGACATCAATGGGGACGGTATGTCTGAACTTATGGTTTTGAATGGATCTGGATACCTTCATATATACAGAGGCAGAACCATCTGGAATAATATGTCCGAGGAGGATGTGGACCTCCTGATCCTCAATTGTTCATCCAAACCTGCGGTAATTGACCTCAACGGTGATGATAGAGATGATATCGTTACGTACAGCAACGGTTCCATGTTCATCCATTACGGCCCGGATATCAAATCACCCCCTCTTGAGATGCCATTTGACGAGGTCCCGGATCTCATCACCAAAGGTGATATTGACGGGGATGGGGTGAGGGAACTTATCATCCTATCCTCGTCATCGGGGGTATCCTCCATATCGATATATGATGATGATATGGAAAAGCCGCAGATAGAGAGCTCTTTTGGCTTCAATATATCATCCTTATCGACTGGAGATCGGAACGGGGACGGTAGGGACGATCTGATCGTGCACATACCCGAACATCCTTCTTTTGGTGCGATCTCCACCCTTCTCTCACCTATCGATGCAGGTGTTATCAACCTATCTGATGTTGAATCCAGTATTCTGGGTGATATGGATGATCCCCTGAATGGATCGATCAACTGGATCATGGAAGATATGGATGGAGATGGATTGAAAGACATATTCATCTCCAACCCTGATCACGATGGAGGTAGAGGAAAACTGTATTCCTTCTTCTCGGATACTGGCATATCGGGAGATGTAGGTATCGATGATCGTGATTCGTATGTCGTAGGTGATCTCCCGGATGGTTCCCTTGGGACCTTCATCTCCGTTTCAGGGGATTCGGATGGAGACCTACTCTCGGAGGTATACATATCATCAGGCACGGAATTGTTCATGCTTAACCTCACTGAGAACATACCCCCTGGTGAAGGAGAGGGATTGGGTTTCTTTGCCAGGGAGTCCAGCCATGGTGGCCCATATATTCAGGATGGTGAGGACCTGGCGATATGGTTGAGGGTTGAGGACAGATCGTCCAAAACCAAGGATATCGCCCGTATCATGGTCTCCAACGGTGATATGACCACGTACAAGCTTCTCGAGGAAACCTCAAGATCCTCGGGTCTGTTCCTGGGTGAAATAAAATTGGGAAATGGATCGCTGCCAGATGAGAGTATATATTCACTATCAAATGATACGATAGAGATAACATACGGCGACCTCAAGGAGAGTATCTCCGTTATCGGAAGCATATGGATGGACGATCCGCCTGTTTTCACCGATGTAGCAGTAGGGCCGCTGGCCGCCCATGTGGATGAACCCTTCGAGATGGGTATATCAGGCCTTGATCCGGATGGAGGGGAGGTCACATTGTATGCAGAGGAGATCCCCGGATGGTTGACACTTGATGGATGGATGCTAATCGGCACGCCTACAGAGGATGATCAAGGATCAGGTGAGATCGTCCTCAACCTTTCGGACGGAATGGATACAACGGAATTGAGGTCCGGGTATTCCGTAACCATGCCTATCCCATCTATCGAACTCCCCGATGTGCCGTACGAAACTATTGAAGGGATGGAGTTCCGATTTGATATGGAGATCTCCGGCATCGTATCGGATACACGGATGGAATTCAACTCTACCGGTCCACAGGATCTTTCCTGGATGACATTTCACACAAAAGGCTTCATCGACGGTACACCGGCAAACAGGGATGTCGGCATCTGGTCCCTTAACCTTACCATCACGAATCCCGGGAATATAACGGAAAGGGCCTCCTGGTCGATAGAAGTCATCAATGCAAAACCTGATATCACCGCTCCGACAGACGCTAACACGGATATCTATGAAACCCTCTCTATCGACATCAGATCCACCTATGAAGGAGATGGATTGACCTTCTATTCCGTTGAAGGCCCCGATGGTGTCAGTATCGCCCCCGTTTCCGGGCTACTGTCCTGGTCGCCCAACGCCTCACATACAGGCACACATTACGTAACTGTGTCGGTATTCGATGGTCATGGTGAGATGAACTCATCGGTGATCATCATACATGTAATGGATCCTCCCCTTGATCTGCTCACCTACCTTCCCGGGGAGATCCCATCACACCGGTTCTTTTCACTTTCCATCAATTCAACGGGAAAAGAAGCTGTGAACCACACCTATGAAGGCCTACCCTACTGGCTCGTACTGGATCGTGTCAACAACACCGTATCAGGCATTCCATGGAATCTCGACTCCGGTGATCATCAGGTTACGATCATCATATCCGATTCCACAAAGCGGATAAGGCGGATCAAATGGAACCTCTCTGTTATTCCGGATAACCGGATGAGGGATCCATCGATAGCCATTACCTCCTATAATCTGAAGGATGGGAAACTGGATGTTATCTTCTCGATACTAAACCTCACCAGATCGATAAACTCCATTACACTAACGCTAACCGATCAAGATGGTCTAAGGATAACCCTTCCCCGGTCGAACGGATCCACCGAACCATTCACTTTGGATATACGTGATTTTAACGGGCCTATAACCGCATACCTTGAAGCAGAGATCGATGGTAGGAATATCAACACGGCCATCACGATCCACGAAATTCATGGCGATGGGAGGGAAGACCCCTCCTTTCCCTGGTTAATCATCCCGATATTTCTAATTATTATCATCTCATTGGTAGTCATACTTCTTTCGGTTGAGAGAACCTCATATACTATCCAGAAGTACATCTTCGGTGGAGGAGAGGTGCGAGAAAAGGACCTCATATCGATAATACAGCATCAACCGGGAATTCGATATCGGGAGATATCCCATGAGGTTTCATTGACGCGTCGTGAAATATTTGCCACACTTGCCCATCTTGAGGATTCCGCGGATATAAGGACGATGATCGTTGGGAAATGCGTTCGTTTCTATCCCACAGTTGGATCTTTTGTGGACGGACGTCTGGTATTGAACAGGCATGAGATAAGGATCATAAGAGAGCTCCTTGATGTGAGATCAATAACGGAAGATCGTCTGCTTGAGGAGACCGGACTGAGCCTTCAAAAACTCAGAAGATATGCTGGAGTTCTTGATCTCAAAGGCATCGTTACGATCACAATATCCGTAAAGGATAGGAGATACTCGCTATCGAAGAACCAGAAGGTCAGGGTGAGAATGTATATGGGTGGACCTGATAATTAGTCAACTTCCTCAAGAATATCCTTGGCTAGATGCTCCAATAGCTCCTCAAGTGTGCTGGTCTTGTATTCCCTTATCGGTTTATCCTTCGATTTATGTGCATGTATCTTAGCCACGAAGTAATTGGTTCCCTGAAACACCTCGATCTCGTATATCGTGTCTCCCATTTTCATACCTTCCTGTGTCCTTAAAGATAAGAGATGCCGTGGGAGTGACTTGAACACCCGGCCTTCTGATCTTCAGTCAGACGCTCTCCCAACTGAGCTACCACGGCAAAGCTGAGCAACGAGGGATATAATTTCACCTATAAAAGTTATACCACAAATGGTTAATTCAAATGAAGGTTTTTACAACAAAAAGTAACTTAGATAACACATTGCGGTGCGATAGATGACAGAAAGGGGAAAAGACCTATTGGAGAGGCTCAGGGCTCCAATGGCGTTTCTGGAAGAGGATCGGTCCAAATACATATATATCGAAGATCAGAGGATCTCCGTTAATATATTCATCAATGACCCGGATCTAAAAGAACAGGAGATAATATCTCTCCTCAAAGAGAGGTACGATACCATAGAGTCGATACTGCCTGATAATGGGGTTCCCATCGAAGATCGGATGGAGCTGTTCCTTGAGGGAATCGCGATCAAGAGGGCCATCCATATGGTGATAAGAAAGGATATCTCCAATGATCTGGAGGATATCGAGAGATGGCTTGAATTCGGTAGGCGTATAACCTGAGGTTCATCCGAACCAACTTTTGAGTGGTCTGAACTCGTTTGATATCCTATCAATATCTATTCTGTATCCCTTGCCTGTTCCACCGCAGTTGGCACATTTTCCTGATCCTTTACAGTGATAACAGCTGCCAAATCCCTTGCAGTAGGTGCATTCCTTGGTTCCAAGGCATCTTATGCACTCACCACTGCCCTTGCAGTGATTGCATTCATCGCTTATCTTTCCCTTGCATGTTGGGCATGATCCCTGGCCTCCACAGTACGAGCATTTTTTCGTCCCCCTGCACATGATACATATGCCCGGACCTCCACACTCCCTACATTTTCCAGTGCCCCTGCATCGAGAACATCTGCTTGTCTCCTCCGCCAGACCCGTCTCTATCAGTCCCTTCCATGCTTCTGTGCCGTTCCCCATCTTGATCTGACAGGCCGCCCTCAGAAACCATCCATCCATATCGCCTGGGTTCTTGGAAACCAGCTCATCGAACCTATCAAGGGCTTTCCTGTAGTTCTTACCCTCAAGCGCCTCAAGACCTGATCTCAGAGTTGATCTAAGGGATGATATTGTTGGAAGCCTATTGTGACATTCGCCACAATACAACTCCTTATCGTTGTTCTCACCCCCGCATCGGGGACATTTCAACATATTATCACCCTTCAGCGTACGAAGTCCACGCCGAACCTCTCCTCTCTCGAGGAATAACCTTTTTCCCTGAACCCGAACTTCCCCACAGATTTTCCGGAGATCTGCTCTGATGTCACACCTACCAACACCAGCATGACCCTTATAGCGCCCCTAAGTTCAGGATCGATATATGCTCCCCATATTATCGAGGCATTGCTATTTATCTTATCGTTGATGTATTCCGCAACCGCCTCCGCCTCCGTGACGGTCATATCCTCTCCCCCGGTAACACAGATCAGTGCTCCGTTAGCAGTGGCGACATCGTATTCCAGAAGGGGCGATTTTGTTGCTTCCTCTATAGCCTTGATCGCCTTATCATGTTGGTCATCGGACTCACCGATACCTATAACGGAAACCCCGCCCCCTTTCATGATGGTCTTAAGATCGGCGAAGTCAAGATTTACCAGTCCGACCTTGGTTACCATCTCGGTTATCCCCTTTATCGCTTTCATCAATAGCTCGTCTGCTACCTTGAACGCCGCATTGAGTGGTAGCCTCGGTACGAGTTCGATCAATTTATCGTTTGGTATCACTATAACCGTGTCGGAGTTCTCCTCCAATTCCACAAGTCCCCATTCGGCGTTCTCCATCCTGGATTGTCCCTCACCCGTGAATGGTTTGGTAACAACGGCGATGGTAAGTGCACCCAACTCCTTTGAGATCCTTGCCACAACCGGTGCGGACCCTGTTCCGGTACCCCCTCCAAGGCCGCATGTTACAAAGACCATGTCCGCTCCCATGAGAGCAGCCCTCAGTTCATCCTCCGCCTCCATTGCGGATTCTGCACCTATCCTCGGGTTAGCTCCTGCTCCCAGTCCCTTGGTAGCCCTCTTTCCGATCATTATCTTATGAGGGGAGTGTATCGTCAGAAGATGCTGGGCATCAGAGTTTATTGCGAACAGGTCCGCTCCAACTATCCCCTCTTCGACTATCCTGTTTATCGTATTGGATCCTCCCCCTCCACAACCGATGATCTTGATATTTGTCCTTAGAGCCGAGAGCACCCTGCGGAGTTCTTCATCTTCCGGATTGGTATCCAAAGGTCCCTGCGCATCCTTGACCTCAACAACTTTCTTCACATTCTCCCCGTAGGGCTTCTTCCTATCGTATTTATTCATGTACTCGTTTATTATGGATCGCACGATGATTCCTCCACATTACCATAGTATGCCTTTACCAGGGCGTATTTTCCCAAAGTTCCCTTTCCCTTCATGGTATGCGATAAATTTAAAGTTTTGTTCTGTTTCCTCCTTATCTATTGCGTAAATCACCATAATTTAATACTTTTTAGACCCGTGATCTCCTAACTGCCAGATAAACTGTGGCGAAAACCACCATGATCAATGCTGCACCGCCCAGTAATATCGGCAGCATTGATCCTTCATCATCCTCTTTATCACTATGGATGAAAAAACCTTCAGAGGTTTCAAGGATATTCCCCCATCTATCCCCAACAGTAATATGTATCTTCATATCCCCTCTCCTTCCATATAATGCCATATCACCAGTATAACGGAAATCATCACCCTTCATCCGAAGGTCCCGATCATCCAGCTTTCGCCTGGAGATAACCAACCCACCGTAGTCCCTTACCTCAAGTACAAGATCCGTAACCATGGTATCCTCACCGATCAACAGGTCTATCGAGATATCTCCGTCCAGGGTCTCTTTTATCGTGATATCGACGAGGATCGGCGGGAGGGTATCGATTATCGTGATCTCAAGTGTGTATATCCTTTCATTTCCCGCACCATCCACTACCATGAAGTCCAGCTGAAAATCGCCAAGCAGATGATACAACATCTCGGGGTCATCAATTATGGATCTATCTATTTCCCCCGTATTGAATTCCCACTCAAATCTACCATCTTCATTCATTGACTCGGTGATGTCCACGAATTGAAGTCCCTGTATAGAATATCCAATCGTACATTCGGATGTATCACCATCATCGATCACCATTCCCCTTATTGGAACCTCATCCCCGAACTCATATTCATCGCCCATATCGATATCGAATATCATCAAGGGGTCCTCCCTGTCAACGAAAGTGACCTCATCTGTAAGGATCTCCACCTTCACCCTGACGGAATGGGAATTCCCCGACGCATCCTCTGCGTAAACCGTTATAGTGTTTGTTCCCAACGGCCATGTGGATGTCTTTATGATGGCCTCCCATCTGTCGCCATCAAGATCTTTCAACAGGTCATGTGGTCCATCAGGTGATATCAACATCAGTGATGATATGGATCTATCATCATCGGCATACCCTGCAAATCGGATGTGATCACCTTTTATGAAAGCCTTGCCATCGGTTGGGGACGTAATGCTCATTGAAGGAGGTGTAACATCCGGAGGGCCATCGACGTATAATTCAATATATGAATATGTAACAAGGCCGACATTGTCAGAACCTTTCAATGTGATGTTCACATCACCTCGATACCCTCCAAACTCCAGTTTATATTCAAAGAGGCCAAGTTCATCTATGATCTCCGTTATGTCCACTGTTCTCCCCAGGCAGTTTATGGTGAGTAGTGATACCATAACATCATCAGATACCTCTCCTTTTACTATCACCGAATCATCTTTTACGATCGAGCCATTGGCCGGTGATATCCTCATGAACACCGGTGAGATCTCCTCGAAGATAATGGAGTATACGGCGGTCTGGATATTTTCCGCATCATCAATTATCGACATCCTGATCGACCTTCTACCACCCGGGTGATCGGATGAGTTCAGATTCCAGGTGAGATATCCTCCTGTTTCCTCGAAGCTTGATAACGGATTGCTCCAGGTGTACTCGTTATTGAGAAAGCCTACTCCAGAGATCCTATCCTCCGTATGAATCAATCCAATGCCAATATCGGTTGACAAACCCCATGAGATCGTCTCGTTCACCAATCGATCCCATCTGGGAGCACGGTTATCCTTGAAATGCATTTTGAATGTGACATTGTACTCCTTCTTCACCCCGTTATCTTCGATATCGGCGATGAAATTGAACCGGTTCTCTCCAAGATACCCATTCAGGTCCTGGGCGATCCAGGGGATCTCTGCTTTACCATATCCGGCCAATTCTATAAGTTCTACCGGTATGGTGCCCTTTGGACCAACGATCCTGGGGTTCTCCAATTTGTCGAATAGATAGTTGATCGTCCGATTATCTTCGTCCAGATCAAAGGTCCAATCAGTGATCCAACCCGATACCGTGTTCTCACCGTATATCTCGAATCCTGTATAATCAGAACCCCTATCGTTTATCGTGAAGAACTTGGGGGTCAGTTCACCGTCATAATAGATGGGGTCATAGATCCTGACCCTCACGAACACCGATGTCTTGATGGTCTGTATGTTCCTCATTACAAAGTATCCACCATCTCCACGATATCTCTTGATCAATCCCATATATGGAGATGTGGTGGATATATCCATTCTATCATTTACCTGGTATGATCCAAGATCCCACTCCCTCTGGGTAAAGCCGATCAGCTTTCCCCCCTGCATCCGGTTATCATAGATATTGCCCGAGATAAAGGAGTCCTGATCCTGTACGGACCCCACGATATCGGCGGACACAATATTGTACGTGGAATAGGACGTGTCGTCCGAGTCAAACATATTGTGTCTTGGCATCTCCCCATCCAATCCAACTACCATCTCGACCGTTTCAGTATCACCCACGTTGAATTTCTCGCTTACATAGGTCCCCATATCCGATGTGACCCTGATATTGAAGTTCTGATGCCACACCGTAAGCTCGCATCTTCCGTTCTGATCGGTATAACCCCATATCGAAGGTAGCGGGATAGTTACGGGAGGGGGGCCCTGATATGGTCCAACATCCAGGTTTATACTCTCCATCGCCCAGTGGGAAAGGACCATTACCCTTGCTCCATCGACCGGGTCTCCATCGCTGTCTGTTACGGTGACGATCAGCCTTCCTGTTATGTCCGTTGTCCGGTAAGTATCTCCCACGTCCTCTATCTGACCATTTCCCTTCTGTGCCCATAGCCCTGATCCTCCCCTCTCACGCCACCCCCACCAGTAGTTCAGCTGATTTGCGATGACCCCACCCCCATCAGACCAGTAGTTGTCCCACTGATGCCATCCACCCAGATAGAATTCGGACCATACGTGGTCCTCACCGGTCAACATAACGCCCCTTGCAGGTATCAACGCGCTTCTGGCCGCTGCTATCGTAAGGTCCTGCAACTCTCCGCAGTTGCCGTTGTGGTGATGGGCTATCCTCACCGGTTGCGTTGGCCTTTCCCCATCGGTGACCTCCTGCTGGTTTAGTACCAACGTCTTCTCTACCCAGTGTGATACCTTCTCTATTGCATGGTCCTTGAAGTCCCAGGGGTGGTTGTTTACATCTCCGTTGTTGTCGAAACCTCCAGGATATTCATATGGCATCAGGTCCCATAGGATATCAACGTCCGATAGAACATCCTTTAGGAGGGGAGGCGTGGAGTTCCTGGGATAATAGGCCACCCTACCGTTCCAGTCGTCAGGATAATCGGGTCCCGGGGGATATTCCTCATCTGCATGTTCCCAGAGGTACTCCCTCCAGAACCTGCCCCCATTCTCCTGGGCCCTTTCCCCTCCGGTCTCCGGATCTATATAGGAAACGGGTTCTTCCGTCACCCTCGGGTGTACGACGCCCCAGTAATATCCATCCCTTGGAGTGGTCATCCATCTGGTATCGTCCCCCTCCCTCACCCGGTATTCCGTGGTTGTGTGATAGTCATCTCCCGGATATTCCATTAGACGCACGTATCCCAGGTCACCCGACCTGCTGTAGATGTACCTTGCATTCTGAACGAATAGAGTTGAAAGCCGATCGTTCCTCATCTGCTCGGGCGGCGTATATGCACAGGAGAAACCTATCTCATCCCTGTATCTCGTATCTTGAGGATAGATTATCGATTCCAGATAACCAGAAACGCTCTCCTCATCGTATACCGTAAGAACGTTATTGAAGGAGGACCGATAATTCTCTATCTCGAAAAGGGGGACGATGGGCATGGGCTTCCAGTAGGGATAATATATGGATCCGAGATCCATGTAAGTAGGTAGTTTCTCCTCCCCTGTTCCAAGTATCAGGTCATGATGAAGGTCTCCATCCATGTCGATCAGGCCTGGCGTTATCGGGCCTTTGTGGTTGGAGATGGATAACATCGAATCTCTTTTGTCATAAACCAGGGTCTTGCCATCGACCCGAACGAATCCATAATGGATGATGTTCCCGTCTCCGGACCCGATCATCAGGTCGGGAAATTCCTCATGTCCATAATTGGAATATGTCCAGGGTGACCTGTATGCTCTCGGTGCGGTGTAGTTTACCATTGGAATGATTCCCGACAATTTATACTTTGAACCCATGAAAGATACACCGCTGAATTCCGAATATATACTGATCGTAATGGTCCTGACGATCCCTCCCTCGTCTCCGCATGCGAATGTAAGCTCGTAATAATCCCTGTGATCCGGGTCAGTTACCAGAATGTTCTCGAGTACGGTAGGTGATAGATCATACACTGCGGGCATGGTTAATATATCCATGATCCAGACACCTTCATCTATTCCGGGATTTCTGAATATCACCAGGGATTGTGAGTCAGAGAAGATGAAATCAGAGAAACCATCTCCATCGATATCATACAGGAGTGGGCAAAGCCAATCTCCTTCCTGGAAACTTAGAAAATAATTCAATTCATCCTCCATACCCCCCTCGATGAATATCGGATTCCCATCCCATCCTATGTTCTCGTAATATCTCAAATTCGTCCCATATGCAATTAGCATATCGTCATCACCATCTCCGTCCACGTCTCCGAAGGTGGGTTTGGCCCCCCCGGGAATATCCACGGGCTTTGAACCCGCTCTCAACATGTTCTTTATGAACGGCTCCTGAAGCCATAGGGGGAGAAGGTCAACGGCCTCACCCAGTTTTCCATATCGCAGGGAGGAAAAACCCTTGTATCCCTGTACCGTGGGTGCCCCTGTCTCGTTTATATATATCCTCGTCTCTCCGCCGGGCGGTACCTCCACCACCTGATCGAAGATCGGTTCGCGAACCAGCTCATCATATACTTTTTCGAAGATATCATCCTTTTCCTCATCTCCCGATCCCGTATCTATCATACCCGGAAATAAAAGAACCATTATGAACAAAACTGCAACGGCTACCCTTGATGATCTCTTCATATCAGAACCCATACCGAATATGCATGTGCTATAAATAAAAGGTATCCAAAGTTCCACGAAGATATCCTGATCGCTCCTACTCATTGTCCCTCTCTGGCAGGAACCCCTTTAACAAGCGTATGTGGTCGTATATCATTCAATACAAGCGAATTTGATGCTATGACGGCCCCTTCCCCCACGGTCACCCCTCCTCTCACGGTGGTTAGGCCCCCGATCATGCACCCCTTCCGGAGGTGGACCTCCCTCTCGATATATTTTCTCTCCACACCCACCGAAGAGGGGTTCTGATCCACCTGATGGGAGAGTATAAGTGCCCCCCATCCAATGAAAACATCATCCTCGATATGGATCAGTTCCGGAGCAACCGGGTCTATCACGGCATATGGTGCGATGAATACCCTCCTTCCAAGATGAGCACCTCCAATCCGGTATATCATATTCTTGATCCAACATGGAGGTAGCGGCCTGGCAATGTTGTATATGAGCCATATGAACCCGTTACGGACATACGATTTCCCGGTGAAGGACAGAAGTGTTTCCAAAATGATCGATGGTAAATATAACGAATATGATATAAATGCAACTGCATGGTGAACCCCTCCAGTGCTCTTAAAATATCAGAATTGCCTTCACCTTCATATGGCTAAAAGCGATCATGAGATCCCAATGGGAGAGAGGAATTGGGATATACTCCTTGACGAGGGTGAAAAACCGGATAGGGACAGCTGGGACGTTTATTTCATGAAGATCGCCAAACAGATAGCCACAAGGGGAACCTGCCACAGGAAACACGTTGGCTGCGTCATAGTCAGGGACAGAACCATTCTCGCCACCGGCTACAATGGTTCTATCCGTGGAATGCCACACTGTGACGAGGTTGGACACATGATGGAGGGAGGACACTGTACCAGAACCGTTCATGCCGAGGCAAATGCGGTAGCACAGGCCGCCCGTAACGGGGTTTCTTTGAAAGGCGGTGAGATATATGTTACGGCAAGCCCCTGCTGGCAATGCTTCAAGTTGATGGCAAATTCGGGTATAGAGAAGATCGTTTACGGTGAATTCTACAGGGATGATAGGATATTCGAGGCGGCAAATCACCTGGGATTGGAACTGGTCCACATCTCCAAGGATGGAGTGAACAGGGTATATACCCCTCACAGATGAACGATCTACAAATTCAATTTGGGATTCTTTATCCTCAATGATACAAGTTCGTATCTCGACTTTTCAACAAGGGGATTCGGGTTCCGGTAATACTCGTTCACTACCTTTGCAACGTTCATGTAGTTCGTATCATTCTTGTAGGCAAGGCACCTGAGAATATCTGCGCGCCTGTTCACCTCATCTATGATCTGCTCCTGCGTCATTCCCTCACGGTCCATGATCTTCTCATATAGCCTGGAATGACCGGAGAACCTGAACTCATCTTTTGCTGGATTCCAGAAATATACCTTGTTTGACACGATCTCATTCGTTGTCGGTTCGATACCAACTATCTCCGTGAGCTCCTTGATCCTTCTTGTCCTTTTCTTTTTCACTGTTACCTGGGCCTGCAGAAGAACGAGGTTCAGGCCCAGGATCAATATCCTGGGGATATTGATGGGAGGATTTTCCAACCTGTGAACTATGGCGGCAACCGTATCGGCATGTATTGTCGCGTATGTTACCTGACCTGTAGCCATTGCCTGGAAGACGGCCATCGTCTCCTTTCCCCTCACCTCACCGATGATCATGAATTCGGGCCTCTGCCTCAACGCTGACACGAGAAGCGCGTACATATCGATACTCTGACCTGTCCCCTCCCCTTTTCTCTCCCTTGTAAGTCCCGCGATCCAGTTCAAATGGGGCAGCTGCATTTCCCTTGTATCCTCGATGGTTATTATCTTGGATGACGGGGGAATGAAATGGCTCACCGCGTTCAGAGTTGTGGTCTTTCCGGATGCTGTTCCTCCCGAGATCATCATGGAATCACCGTACTGAACGGCAAGCCAGAGATGTGCTGCCATCTCCGGAGATACCGTCCTGAAAAGTATGAGGTTTATCATCGTCAGCGGATCCTCCTTGAATTTCCTGATGGTGAACGAGGACCCTCTTGTGGTTATCTCCTTTCCAAATGTTGCATTCAACCTGGATCCATCAGGAAGGGTCCCATCAAGGATAGGATCGGCGATGGAGATTGATTTTCCGGATCTCTGGGCAAGGCCAACAACGTATTCATTGAGCGTCTCCTCATCCTCCCAGCTGATGGACGTTCTTGTATTCTTGTAATTCCTGTGGAATACGAATATGGGTATGCCGGTTCCGTCACAGGAAACATCCTCGAGGTCCGGATCCTCCATCATCACCTGGATCTTATCATACCCTAGGAAGTGGTTGGACAGATAGTAGAATATCTTCTCAAATGATTGGATGGAGGCCTTCTGACCGGCCTGATACAACATTTTCTTCATATGGATGCGTATATTCTGTTCGTTCTCCACATCATCGGACTCCCCCCTATCCACATCTATGTTCTCCTCCATGGCTCCTTTCAGAAAATCAAATAGTGAATTTTCCCTTTTGGTCAGTATAGGCTCTATAACCTGGTACATTACATCCTTTGTCTTTTTGTTCCTTAGTATCATGGTCGCAGAATAATCCTCCCGTATCCAGACCAGCTCATCCAGTACATCCCATATATCCCTGTCGATCTTGGGTATCTTAAGGATCTTGTTCCCCTTGAGGCTCATCCTGTCCTGTTTACTTCTCCTGTACCTCAATACCTCCAATGGTTTCATATTCTCAAGGTCCACACCGTCTTCGGATGGGTCCCTCTTCTTCTTTTTTAACTGGGCTGACTTCTTGAATATTGAGCTAAGTGTGAAGATCGACCTCTTCTTTCCTGTTCCCTTGTCCTCGAGAACGACTCCTTCTTCTCCAAGTGATAAGATCTCTTCTTTTTGTTCCTCGTTATCCTGGATATCCTTCCTTTCGTCGGCCTTATCCTCTTCCATACGAACACCTCACGAACGTCCATACCGGCCAGCAATTATAAGATATCATGCTGTCCGGTCGACTAACCCACAACAGATAACAATATAATGATTGGATTTTATATAATTGTTGTTGAGTAGATCCCGATTTATTGAAATTTAACCATGTTGGGGATCTTTTTCCCCGATCACCTGAATTTAAGGTCGGTGGTGGATCCCGTAGCCTTCCACAGCTCCTTCATGCCTGATATGAATTTATCCGGATCCTCTACGGTGATCCTCCCCACTATCTCGTCCAATCCCTCCGCATATCCGATCTCATGTGTAGTGTAGCTCCAGCCTGCCTTTTTCTCCAGGTCCAGATGTTTTACGAAGGCGTATTTCGCGGCTTTTAACTTGATATCATCACCCTGATATCGTTCGATGATCCTCGATGCACCATTCCTTCCTCTTACGAGATATGCTATTGTGCACTCGTAGGCGAAATCCATCATCTCGGGTGGATCTACGAGATGGGGAAGCATACCCCTCACCTTCTGTTCCTGTATCTGAAACTTCCCCTCCTGTATGACTGCCATGGGTTGGAATCTGGGCACCGGAAGTTCCTTGAAAACCTTCTTTGCGATCTTTTTATTATCGATTATTCTATCGATCAGATCCTTGCCAACCTCATCCCAAAATGGAGTCATGATCTTATTGGCCGAGGGGTCCATCGATATCAGCGGACCCCTGGCAAATTCCAGAAATACCTTCATTACCTCCAGTTCTTCAGTGCTCAGTCTTAGTGAGGATATCAGATCTTTTCTGGAATCTCCATAACATCTGTTCTCCACTATGTAAACCGTCTTTCCCTCCTCCCTCAACCTTTCCAGATACTCTTGGTACTCCTTTTCTATGAACCGATGATCCATCACTTTCCCCTGAAGGTATTGTTCTTTTGACGTGGGTTCCTTCACCTTGCCAAGCCTTGAAAGGAAACTGCCCTTTTCCTCCTTCTTCGGGGGAAGATCACATCCACATCCCACCCCTCTCTTGCATACTGGTTTTACAATGACGTCAACGTCGAAATAATCCGATATATTCGATGTGGCCATATATGACGCACATGTTGCGAATGTGTTATCCTTGTTCATCCGGGAATGGTAGAGGCTTTTTGCGATATCCATCCCTGCGGATAACCAATGAACCACGATATACGGTTCCTTCCAGGGTTCCATCTTTGCTACCACTTTCTTCTCCAGATCCTTTGAATATATGAGGGAATCCCCCCCTATCATCCCTTTTCCAAGCCTTTTTGGAAGGAGGTCCAATACCTCATCCGGTGGTTTCGGAACGCTTCCCGTGCATATTAGTTCGTTTTCCGTTACGAACATGAATAGTTTACCCTTCTTGACCTCCTCCAGAAAGGCCATCATCTTTATCCTGGGATCATCGTAATGCTGAATGCCAACTAGCTTCTCCTTGCTCGTCTGACCTCTAAGGGCGTATCCCACATCACCGAAAGGACCCCTGAAAACAGCTATATAGGGTATCTTGTCCTCGTGTATGAGAAGAAGGGTGGCTGCATAAGCACGGACAAATCGATCCCCTTTCTTTGATAGTTTTTCCAGGGCAGACCGATTATCTTTATGGGATTGGACCTCGCGCAGCTTTTTTTCGAGTTTTTTGATCAGCGGTACGTCTACCGTACATCTGGGGAGGGCCAATGTAGGGTCCTGGGCCAACCTTTTGGCTTTTCTCTTAAGCTCTTTCTCCAATCCCTTGGATGTCGTCCTGGCACCGGTCCTTACCTTGTAGTTCTTTTTCCCCCGGATACCCATGATGGGCTGAAATCCTTCAACATATTTAGTTATGTTCAACGGCGCTTCGGGCAACCATTCAAAAAAAATATATACCGGTTATAATATCTACAATTGAGTTATATGCTTCCCCCATGCGTTTTATTGATAGAAGAGGCCCTGCCGGAGATCAGGAAAAGGGTCTCCAAGGAGATGTACTCATCCGGATCGAATCAGGTTGAGATATCCAGATTACTGGGTGTTTCTCAGGCTATGGTGAGCAAATATCTGAAGGAGGATATTATAATTTCGACCCACATGGAAGATTACATAGAGAACCTCTGCTGCGACCTTACCGTTACCGCCCTCTCGAATGGGAATCGCCTGGATATGACATCCAAATTCTGCGAAGCCTGCCTTATAATGAAAAGCAGGAATGTGATAAACGACGCATACATTGAAAGAACGGGTTATGATCTTCCGGAGATAAGCTGTTTCAGGATCGAGGCGGACAAAAACGTATCACGTGTCATTGACGAATTGGTAAAGGCACTTGACTATCTTAACAGGCACCCCATTATTGACCTCATCCCCGCGGTAAAGATAAACATCGCATCCATTATCGAAGATCCGGATGGAGGTTACAAGGTGGTCGCCTTTCCAGGCAGATTGACCTATGTGGATGGAAAGCTTATTGCGATCAAGACCCCTGAAATAAATGCCTCCAACCATCTATCCTCGATAATATGCGCGGTCAGAAAAAATAATCCAGGTATAAACAGCATCATGAATGTCGCCTTCAACGAGGACATAGGATCCGCACTTG
Organism: Thermoplasmatota archaeon; assembly: GCA_030600725.1. Lineage (GTDB taxonomy): Archaea > Thermoplasmatota > Penumbrarchaeia > Penumbrarchaeales > Penumbrarchaeaceae > JAGLEG01. Next base: position 27,199 of record JAUVLN010000003.1, read on the forward strand.
AAAGGATGATGATGAAGGTATTTTACCTGGATCGAAAAGTAAGTGACCCCCTGGAGGAACTGGGCCGCACGGATCTCAATGGTTACAATTACATCGTTGATCCGGGTGACTTCGGGATAGAACCCTGCCTCTACGTCCTCGGAAACTCCTCCCTTTCAGTCACGGCAAGGGCGGTAAAGATCCACAGGGAGATCAATATAATTTCAAGGAAGTGATCAAATGACAGATGAAGA
>JAUVLN010000261.1 GCA_030600725.1 Thermoplasmatota archaeon
GTAACTGTCCTGGGAAAGAGGGAGGGTTATTTCGCCCGCTCCTTCGAGATGAACCCGGATATCGTCCTCAAAGGTGTTTCTGCGGCCCTTGAATTCGAGGAGAAGAGCGAGGTGACGGTGCAGGAGTGGAAGGACCTTCCCCTACCCCCAAGGCCGCCTGTATTGTGTCCCGGATGTCCCCACAGGGGGGCTTATTTTGCTTTGAGGAAGGCTACAAAGGGAAAGGCCATTCACTCGACGGACATCGGCTGTTATACACTGGGGATAATGCCACCACACAGTACCGGAGATCTGCTCATTTGTATGGGGGGGTCGGTTGGAAGCGCAGGTGGGCTGGCCAGGGTTATCGATGAGCCGGTTGTGGCCCATATCGGGGATTCATCGTTCTTCCATACCGGGATACCCGCGCTGATAAGTGCCGTTCACAACGGCCACAGGTTCGTTCTGAACATCATGGACAATTCCACCACTGCGATGACCGGACACCAGCCCCATCCCGGACTACCCAAAGGCGGGTATTACAAGGATGTGGCCACGGCCATAAGCATCGAGAAGGTATGTGAAGCTGTAGGGGTCGGGTTCATCAAGGTGGTGAACCCGCTCAAGATCAAGGAGACGGAGGAGGCGTACAAGGAGGCGCTGGAATATGATGGTGTCTCCGTGGTGATCACACGGTCTCCATGTGCCCTGCTGGTTGACAGGGAGATGAGAAAGAGGGGGAGGGAGATGGTCAGATACACCGTGTACCAGGACAAGTGCAAACACTGCCATCTCTGCACCAACCAATTCGCCTGCCCTGCTTTTTACCGGATAGGCGACGATCATTTCATCGACCCGGATATATGCCTCTATTGTGGTGTCTGCGAGCAGGTCTGTCCATTCGGAGCAATGGGCCCCATCAAGGAGGTGGATCAATGAAGAACAAGGATGTCGTGACGATACACATCGTGGGCGTCGGGGGTCAGGGAGCCCTCACGGTATCCAAGATACTCGGTAATGCCTCGATAGAGAAGGGCGTCCCGATATTAGTCAGCGAGGTCCACGGGATGGCCCAGAGGGGAGGGGTCGTTCAGACCACCATAAGGTTGGGTGAAACGATATCGCCCCTGCCTTTTTCCTCCGACATGACAGTTGTTGTGGGTTTCGAACCTCTGGAAGCCTACAGGGCCAAGGGTACGATCACTCCCGAGACGACCGTCATCGTCAATACCGACCTCAACAGGCCTGTTTCCGTTTCATCCGGTGGTCAGGAATATCCCGATGTGGATGAGATCCTCAAGGAGCTGGGCAAGTGGAGCAGGAAGGTTTACGACCTCTCAGCCAGTGAAAAGGCGATCAAAGCGGGCAACTCCCGGGTCGCCAACGTTGTGATGCTGGGGGCCCTGGCCGGGACCGGGATCCTTCCTTTTTCCAAGAAGGAGATCGAGAGAGCGATCCGCATAACTGTCCCCGAGAAAGCCGTGGAAGCCAACATTAAAGGGTTTGAATTTGGATACGATGTCACAGGTCAGTGATGTGGTCCCATATGAGAATCGGCATTACGACAACCGTGCCCATCGAGCCCTTTCTTTCATCCGGGAATGAGGTGGTGGACCTCAACAACCTATTCATCGGTGCGGAGGAACCTTCTCGATTGGTTGAGGAGGCGCAGGTCATCGGATATCCCCGCAACATCTGCTCCTGGATCAAGGGGTTGTATGCTAAGAGCCTTGAGATGGACGGCGTCGTTGGTGTTGTCCACGGGGACTGTTCCAATACGGAATCTCTTCTGGATACTTTGAGATTGAAGAACGTTTCCATGCACCCTTTCTCCTATCCTTCTGAAAGGGATAGGGACCTTCTGGTCGGTGAGATCGAGGATCTCTGCACATATCTTGGTACCACACTTGAGGAGGCTGCCGGGGAAGGTGACAGGGTGGAGGAGCTCAGATCGCTTGCCAGGAAGGTGGATGAGCTGAGGTGGAATGGGCTGAATGTGTCAGCCGAGGATGCATTCGGATGTCAGCTCTCCACATCGGACTTCGATTCCGATCCGGATAGATGGGAGAGGGGGGTCAAAGATATCATCTCAAATGCTGGGAAAGGTGATGGAGATCAAGAGGGGCCCAGACTGGCTCTGATAGGCGTCCCCCCGATCATAACCGATCTGATATCAACGCTTGAGGACTTCGGCGGGAGATCGGTCTTCTTCGAGACGGCAAGGCAGTTCACCATGCCCTCTTCCGATGGGGACTGGATCGACAGGTATCTGAGCTACACGTACCCTTACTCTATCCAGGGGAGGATCGAGGATATAATGGAGCAGGTTAGAATGAGGAAGGTGGACGGGGTTATTCATTACGTTCAGTCGTTCTGCCACCGACAGATAGACGATATAATGTTCAGGGATGCCCTTGATCTGCCCTTCCTGACGGTGGAGGGGAACCTCCCTGGTCCTGTGGATGAGAGGACGAAGATCAGGCTGGAGGCGTTTTTGGACCTTCTGGAGGGGGAGTGATGGCGGTTAGGGTAGGTGTGGATATCGGATCGAGGAATACCAAGGTGGTGGTCCGGGATGGTGGGGTGAGGTGCTCCATCTTCGACAGCTCGGATGTGGTCTATTCCGGGTTGGACCTGGGGATACCGGCGGGTGCTTCAGTTGTCACGACAGGATACGGAAGGCACAGGATAGCTGGGGCGGCTACCATCCCCGAGATCAGGGCCCATACACTTGGAGTGATGAATACCCTTGACCTGCGGGACTTCACACTGCTTGACATAGGGGGACAGGATTTCAAGATAACAAGGGTTGAGAAGGGTGGGATCAGGGATTTCAACATGAACGACAAGTGCGCCGCTGGAACCGGGAGGTTCCTGGAGAAGATGTCCGAGGTGCTTTCGATATCCATAGAGGAGCTGGGAGGCTACAGGGGGACGAGGAAGGTCCTTGAATCGACCTGTTCTGTTTTTACCGAATCGGAGATCATAGGGATGATGATGGAGGATGTCCCCAGGGAGGAGATCTGTTCCGGCGTTATCTTCTCCGTCTTCGAGAGGGTGCGTCCCTATATCAGACGGTATCCTCTTGATACCATTGTATTCACAGGTGGAGTTTCCAGATCCGAGGGGCTCAGGAGAACGCTGGAGGATGAACTGGGAGTGGACGTTGTTGTCCCTGACAATGCTCAGTACATGGGTGCCCTTGGATGCAGTTTATCACGGAAGCATAAAACGACGTGAACGATTTGAACAGGAAAGGAAAAAACATTTTACTTTCCGACTTGGTCCGAATGTCAGATAATGCAGCAGCATTTTCTTATGTGTGGAAAATTACATTTTCCAAACAAATCGGAAACGAACCCCCGAATCTCAATAAAACCCTTGAACATTTAAAATAAGTATCGATTAATTATTCCATTT
>JAUVLN010000148.1 GCA_030600725.1 Thermoplasmatota archaeon
GTGGGTGAGGGCGATTACCATGAGGTGTGGGCGGATGAGGACGCCACATATTACGATGAGAGGGAGTATGATATGTTCGATGTGGTTCCCTCGATTGCGGCCCCCCACCAGGTGGACAACCTCAGGACCGTGGAGGAATTGAAGGGCCTTTCATTCGATCAGTGCTTCATAGGGACCTGTACCAACGGAAGGTACGAGGACCTCAAGGTTGCCGCCGATATCCTGAAGGGTGAAAGCGTATCCAAAGGGACCAGATTGATCATCGCTCCGGCATCCAGGATGGAGCTCCAGAAGGCCTTGGCGGACGGAACGATATCTGCGCTTGTGGATGCAGGTGCAATGCTGTTGACCCCGGGATGCGGCCCCTGCCTGGGTGCCCATCAGGGCGTTATGGCCCCCCAGGAGAGGACCATCTCCACTGCCAACAGGAACTTCAAGGGCAGGATGGGTTGCAAGGAGGCGGAGATATATCTGGCGTCCCCGGCGACGGTTGCGGCGACCGCGCTGTATGGGGAGCTGACCGATCCAAGGGAGGTGGTTTCATGACCGTCTGGAAGTACGGTGACAGCATCAACACCGATATGCTGTTCCCCGGAAAGTACACTTATACATGCTCTACAGCAGAGGAGGTGATACCTCACCTCCTTGAGGACCTGGACCCCGAGTTCCATGAGAAGGTGAAAGAGGGGGACCTGCTCCTTGTCGGAGGCAACTTCGGGTGCGGATCGTCCCGTGAGCAGCCCGTGCTGGGCCTGAAGGCCGTGGGGGTCAAGGCGATCATAGGCAGATCCTTTGCAAGGATATTCTACAGGGCCTCGATCAATCAGGGATTGATATTGATAGAGTGCCCTGATGCAGTTGAAGCTTACAGGGACGGGGACGACGTTGATATCGACATCGAGGGCGGGAATATCACCGTTGGAGGCAAGGAGTTCAGCTTCCCCAGGCTTCCAAAACAGATACTTGAGATCAGGGATGCTGGCGGGCTGCTGAATTACGCCAGGAGAAAGCTTGAGAGAAGATCGTCTATTTGAATTTGCGTGTGGAATAAATTCTCTGTTTTATCATGCTATACCACCATTGTTATCATAGCTAATCATAGTATCCACTGTTTGGGGTGCAATCCACAATATATAAATATATAGTAGTGTACTACTTAATAGTGCATTACTATGTTTGTCGATAGGGTAAATGAATTGAAAACCCTGAAAGGAGCATTCGAGGGAGATCGATCGGAGCTGATAGTGATATTCGGCAGAAGGAGAATTGGAAAGACCTCTCTTATAAAGGAATCGATCAAGGAGAGAGGGGCGGTATATTTCCTGGCAAAACGCGACCTCAAACAGATCGAGGCCGCAAGGTTCAAAGATGTTGCCCAGAAGAACCTTGGAAGGGTGATCTCTGGAGATACCTTTGAGGAAGTGCTCTCCGATATAACAGCAGATGAAAAGCATAGATCGATAGTTATAATCGATGAGTTCCCCTATCTTATCCAGAGAAATCCGGAGATTGTCTCCGAATTCCAGTTCATCTGGGACGAGATGCTCAAAGATAGGAACGTTGTGCTAATACTTACGGGCTCGTTCATGAGCGTGATGAAAAGCGATGTTCTTGGTTACAACAGCCCTCTTTACGGCCGGGGGACAAAACAGATGGAGATAGGTCCGATGAATTCGAGATACCTGAGGGATTTTCTTCCCCATTTCTCCACAAAGGAACTGATAATGGCCTTTGGGATAACGGATAACATTCCCTATTACATGGACCTGTTCAACGGAAAAGGTGATTTCTGGGAGAGGGTCAGGAACACGATCCTTGAAAGATCGAACCCCTTGAACAATGATGCGGAACTGCTTCTAAGATCAGAGCTGAGAGAGTACAATACCTATCTCAATATCATCAGAGCTCTGCACAAGGGTAAAGTGAAACTTAGGGAGCTCTCGGATGCTTCCAGGATAACCATAACGAACATAACAAAATATCTGCACACACTGGATCGGATGAACCTGATAAAGGAGATGAGGCCGCTTCTTGGAGTGGATAGAGGGATAGGTAAAAGGTACCAGATATGTGATAATTATCTCGGATTCTGGACCAATTACATCTATCCGAACAGGGAGCTTGTTGAGATGGACCCGGATCTTCTTCTGGAGAAGATCAAAGAGGAATACAATAGATACATGGGACCTATCTTCGAGGATTTCATAAGACGGAACCTCAGAGAGATACTTGGCAAACGGTTGGCCAGGGTTGGAAGATGGTGGCACAGGGGAGAAGAGATAGATATCATCGGTATCGACGAGAAAAGCAGGACGGTCCATGTAGGAGAATGCAAGTGGAAGGAGAATGTGGATGGAAAGAAGCTCTTGAGGAACCTGCAGGAAAAGTCCTATCTCCTGGATACGAAGGGAATGGATCCGGAATACCATCTATTTGCATTATCCTTCCTTGAGAGTGATCAGAGCACTTATGACCTGAAGGATATCGGAACCAGTGTATTTGGTGAGTTCATTCAGCAATAGGATTGACCCGGTCGTATGTATGATCCAGATAACAGGACCATTACAATTATAAATCGGTACAAGGAGATCGGATCTCAATATCATTATTGGAGGAATTATCAAGATCAGGTTGTTTTGCTGTTTCGATACTATTAGCTACGACATCTGGTTGTTGTTTTTGTATGCTCTCCATTTGAACCGATTGATTAGATATATTGGTCGAATTTTGGGGTGAGGGAATATCCACATCCTGTTGCACTTCTATTGTAGTAGTTTCTATCGGTACAGGGGAATCAATTTGCCCATTGTTCATCTCCACCTCGATCCGAGCATTATCGCTATCTTGAGATGTGAAATCAGATGATATATCTGGCTTCTTTTCTTCATCTATATCATCTGGTGTGATTTCTTTCGACCGGACCGGATCCTTTTTCCTTTTATTAGAAAGGTATAGAATACCTGCAATGATGATGATTAAAATACCTATGATAAGCAAAATAATCCACAAAAATGGCTTATCGCTTCCATCTGACCCCATGTAAAGATCATCCTCGGTTAAGATTAACTCTGAAGTTATGAAAGAGGTGCTATTTCCATATCGGTTGATTCCGATCACATGGTAGCTATATGTGCCAGGCTCTGTTATGGAATCGTCAAGGAATGATGTTTCGTTGACATCCAAAGTTGTCAACTTCAATGGTTCACCATCATCCTTGATACGATATATTTCGATATCCGTCACATCACCTTCTTTCGGTTTTATCCATGTAATCAGAACACCAGTTTCGTCGTATGAGGTTGTGATCCCAGCGATAATTGGTGGGATAATTGGGATCTCAATTGTTAAATTCACACCTGGGGATTCACCACGCCTATTGATCGATATCACCGTATATTCATACAATATCCCTGGTTCAACATTCTCATCAATATATTCCAATGTAATATTGTTGATCTCAGCAAGGAAGGACCCATCCTTATGGATCCTGTAGTTTGTGATCCATGAGCCTCCGTTAAAACCTGGAATATCCCACTTAATCAGGATCGAATCTTCGGATATCGATATTGTGACATTTTCAGGTGGATCTGGGGGTCTGCAGAATAATAATTCCATTGATTCGGATCGGGTTGAATATCCTTCTCCATTGACTGATATCAATGAATAGGAATAGGTTTCTCCATATTTCACATCATGATCACTGTATGTTTGAAGAGATGAATCGACATGGGAAATAATCTCTCCGTTCCGGATTATAATGTATTCAATTAGATTCAACCCACCCTGATAATCCGGGACATTCCATGTAATCAGGATATACTCCCCATCGATAATGAGCTCTAGTCCACTTGGAGGGTCAGGAATAGTAGCCGGAATGATATTGTATACGAAGGTCTTTTCCGATTCCCCTATGATCGTACATACAGAGATGGAATAATTACATCTCATACCAATGGACACTGATGAGTCATTGTAGTATGTCTGACCAGGGTCCGTGGATCCAATAAGCACCCAGTCATCATTACTTACCTGCCTGTATATATTGTAATGCTCGATCGAGGCCCCACCATCACGAATTGGAGGTTCCCATTGAAGATATATCCAGGCGTCCCCATAGGTTGCGGTTAGATTTCTCGGTTCATCAGGAATCCACCTGGCGGTGGTGTTTATCTCCGCGGCCTTTAGGGATTTTCCCACACCATTTTCTGCTGAGATGATATATCTGTACGACATTCCCATAATCACAGAAGTATCGTTAAAGTCGGTCATATTGTATGGCAAGGTTCCAAGGTATCCCATAGTTAAATTGTGATAATTATACCTCGATATCCCATATGAAGTGATCGGCGAACCCCCATCATCATCCGGTTTTAACCAATAGATATGAATATAACCATCTCCGATTTTGGCAGTTATATTCCTTGGTGATGTTGGATATATCCTATTGGTTCTTGAAATAACATCAGACGGATTACCCTCTCCCAATATCTGAAATCTCGCACAAATATGGTACCTATAATCATTTCTATCAATATGGGATAATGCAACATCCTGGTAGGTTAGGTTCTTATGATATTCCTCTAATTGAACGATCTCACCATCATCGATCTGGCGATATATTGAATATCCAAGGACGGGGTAATCCAAACGTATCGTTTCATCAGGCGGATTCCAAGAAAGGTCAAACCCAATATCTGTCGCAATTACAGAAAAATCCCTTGGAGTGTTTTCCAATATTATTGCTGTGGAAGAGAGGATTTCCGTCCGATTTCCTATTGATAGGTTATTGAAGACCGGTAGAACAGAATACATATATGTGATCTGTTCGAATTCCCCTAAAAAATCCAGATAGGTCGACTCATTTATCTCATTGATCATTTCCGATTCTGATGGATCGATCCCTTTATTTATCTGATATGAAACATCCATATTGTCAGTGATATCTGGTCCATATCCATCCCAGGTTAAAGAAATTGCAAAAGGTTGGGATTCGAGGGAGAAACCTGTGATATTTGGTAGTATTAGAGCCGTACCGGTCACGTTTTCCGATCTTGGGGTCCTCTCTCCAACTCCTGTGATATTATATGTTACCGAATAGGTATAACGTACCTGTTCGACCGTCGGGAAAACATCAATATACCAATTGACCTCTTCGGTAGAATTCAATAATATCTGCGATCCACCCGTGGTGTTTCTAAAAATACGATAATCCACTTCAAAATCATCCGTGATGTCCGATGATAACGGAGGCCAGCTGATATTAACAGAGAAATAACCAGGTTTGATTGTCGGCTTTGAGATCGGAGGGGAGATTATCGGAATGATTGCGTTGGATAAAGTGATATTGCTCGCCCCGATCTCACTCCAGTTGGCGATAACACCAAAGTAATATGGGTTTGAAATATAATTATTCAATGTATAATTATACCATGTGATATTTCCTTGTACTGCCAATTTTTGTAGAGTCCCGGGAGAAGATCCTGAATAAATTGTATAGTTGATTATCGAGAAGTGTCTGAACATTCTCTCTTTTGGTGGATCCCATGAGATATTGATATACAACGGACCCTTTGAGACTGAAATGGTTCCGGGCCTGATCACATCAGGATAGGTTTTAAGAACAAATGCATCATCCCGCCCCGAGTGGGTAGTGCTGTAGGAACCCTGAGTTACCGGGAATGTTGAAGATGTGGTGGCTCCACCTATGTAAACAATACCATTATCCAATAGGGCATGATGGTTGCTCCATCCTTCATTTGAAGGACCTTCTTCATTCCCGGGACCACCGATGTATGTTGAATATTCTATGCTTTTCTCATCACTACTGATCCTGGTGAGAAAAACATCTCCATTACCATTAGGTGAGGTATCATAGGCCCAATTCGTTGTGGGGAAGTTGTTTGACCAGGTATAGCCGGTAACTATCGCTTCATTATGATCATTTATACTGATGTCCACACCCACATCGTACCAATTTCCACCGAGAAGAGATCCTGTAAATGGTTTTAGAGTATCATTGA
>JAUVLN010000020.1 GCA_030600725.1 Thermoplasmatota archaeon
TAGGTCTCAACTTGAAATCGCCGTTTGGGTACGTAACCAGATTCACACCCGGGATCAACCTGGGGAGGATCGTCCGGATGTTGTTTTCCACCGTTACATCCTCTCCGTCCCTTGGGTCGGATGCGTCGATATCCACCTCCACCCAATCCCCCTCGTCCACCCATACGTTCCCCACGTCGTTCCAGATCGGGGGGTCGTTGACGGGCTCGACGAACAGTGAGAGGTTCACCGAGAGGTTCTCGGTCCCATCCGTAACGTCGATGGTGAGGAAACCGGGGCCGTTCATATCCTCATCCGGAGTCAGGTAAAGTACTCCGCCTATCTCATCGAGTGCTATCCAGCTCAATATGGAGAACCGGAAGGATAGTTCCTCCCCGTCTATGTCGTCGAACCACTCGAGATAGGCGACCTCATGACGATAGGCGTCCTCGTCCAGCGTGATCGTTATCGGAGTGACCGCCAGATACGGGGCGCTGTTCTCGACTACAAGGCTCAGTTCGAACGGTGGGCTCTCGTCGGCACCGTCCCATGTGGTAACGGATACGGTCCACTTCTCACCCTCCTGAAAAGGGTATTCCTCGAACATGTGGTCTGGAGCGGTCAAGTTCGACAGGACCTCCACCATCTCTCCGTCCCTGTTCACGTAGACGTTGTACAACAGGTCCTGCTCTATAGTCTCGAGGTCCGAACCGCTCCTCAGGGAATGGACGGCGAGCATGTCTCCGGTCCTGGGATGTTCGGGGGTGAGATACACCATGGGCGGGAGGGGGACGTTGTTCCGAACGCTTATCGTCGTTTCGAATTCAATGACCTCGGATGTGAGACCGACGCCATCCGTGACCCAGGCGCGGATCCTGACCTCTCCATGGCCGCTGTGATAGCTTGTGATGAAAAGGGAGGTCCAGTTGTACCCGTTCCAGTACGGATCGGATACCTGATCCCTGGACCACACCCCGCTTTCCGGATCCATTGTCTCCACCTCAACATGAAGATGGTCCAGCGGCTCCTCCCGGTCGTATACGGAAAGGTATATCTCCGTGCTCCCACCCCTGTAGATGGTATCCTCGCGAAGGGCGGCTTTCAGGACCTGTGGAGATTCGGATGCTCCCAGTTCGATCCATCCGATCCTCGGGGTGGACGTTCCCACCTTGACAATGGAGATCCTTATGTTGAACTCCTCGACGGTCGCGGGGATATCGAAGAGGTTGTTCCTCCCCCATTTAACGAAAACGACCTCGTCGGAGGCCATTATCCGCTCGGACTCAACGGAGGTGAAACCGGGGATTGGCTGCAATCCCGAACCGAGAAGGTCAACCGTGGCGTAATTTTCCCCCTCCAGAAATGAGAACATGCCGAACAGGTGAGCGGGGAATTTGGCCTCCTTCAGGAAAGGGCCAATTATCACCTCGCCGTAACTCCTGTTCGGATCGAGTTGAATTCCATCCTCCGTCATCGTGCAGTTATCGAGGAGAACAAGATGACCGGGTAGGTCAAAGGTCTCGTTGAAGGGAAACCCTACCGTGAAGTTGACGATCATGCCAAACAGGATTGGATTCATTGTGGAACCCCTGGTCATTTCGATCTCGAGGACTATGGAATCCGCAGCCGTCACTCCGGAGGAGAAGCCCCCCGAAAAGTTCCCCACATGCGTATAAGTATAACCGCCGAAGGACCCCTCATCGAGGGAGTCCATATTCTGCATACCGCTTGACGGATAGTACTGCGTTGACCTGTCGCCGGAGAGCACCCTGAATGCAAAGGATGAGCTCTCCTCGATGCCTCCAAGATCGAAGCCGAAGGAGTCCCAGGAGCTCACCGCGATGGGGGACAGTGGAGTGGTAAAGAGATTCCCTTTCGGAGCCGGGGACCATTTGTAAAGTTCCATATTGCTTCCGTTCATGAACGCGAAGATGTTCCTGCTTTCATCCAGGCTTATACAGTGAGCCTCCCCGGAGCCGAAAACCGCCTCCCTGTGGAAACTGGTGCCGCAATCCTCCGATGTGACAAGGGTAACGGTCCCCGTACCGGATTCCACACCGATCGTCACGTCCAGATCGTCCGCCGTTATCATCAGCTCCTTGTAGTCCGAGTCGAGTCCGTTGCTCGAGAAGGTGTCGATCACTTCGATGCCCCCCTCCGTCCCGTTGTAGTTCACGTACCCCAGATCGTAATTGCTACTAACCGAGAAGGTACATGCAAGATGGAATCTTCCCTGGGCGAATACCCCCGAGAAGCGGTTGATGATATCCATTGAACCCGCCACCTTCCTCATCGTGGACCAGGTCCGGCCCCCGTCATCCGAGTGTTTCTTGTATATGTTCAACGGGCTCGATGGATAGGTGAAGAAGACGTGGAGCATCTCCCCGTCGCCAACATCGCCTACGATCGGACACATGTTATGGCTCCCGGTGAAAAGATGGCTCCCGGTCCAGGTACCATTGTTGTACCTGTGGAATACTACACTGCCGTATCCAGCATCCTTCAGGAAGAGGAGAACCTCATCATTGTACCCTATGATCTTGGTCTCCTCGGGGCATTTGGAGTCCACAACCTTGGATGCTACGGTGTTGAGGTTCTGCCATCCCAGGTAGCTCGTCACCTTGATCTCGGCCCCTTTTATATCGACATCGTTGGAATCCATCAACATCAGGTAGAATATCTTGTCCTGATAGAGATATATCTCCACGCTTCCCTCGCTGCACCCGGTTACCGAGTGAACCTCAACGGGCGTATTCCATATCTCACCTCCATCATCAGAGGTGATCAGGTTGTAATGTATGGTATCGGGATTGGAGGAGAGGGTGATGTACGCCAGATAGGTGATCCCCTCATAGATCTGAACCGACCTTGCATTTGTATCGGTAAAGAGGGAATCGTATGAGGTGGGAATGGATGATAGATACCCCAGTTCCTTGTCCGTGACCTGAATGTAATCGTCCCCGATCAACTTGAGATGATCCAATTCATCGATCCATCCATCATCCCCGGCATCCAACATGTAGCTCGTCCTCACCTCCTCCACATCGGGGGACCTTGTTGCCTCCAATGAATGGAATATCCTGTTGTCGATATCCTGCCCTGCATCAGCATCAGGTATGACGTTCATGATCGCCCCGACCATTATCAGCAGACTTGCAATCGATACGGTTGGCCAGATCTCGTGTACCTTTCCCTTAACAGTAATCCGAACCCCTCCCCGTTCCAATATATCCGGTATCAATGAGGAGGGTTAAAAACCTAACCAACAACCTGAATGGGGCGATCTCCCCTCTGTTATCCGTTTAGCTGTATGATTTCCACATATCGGGGGAAAATTGGATATTCTATTGACAACAATTCCCACAACCAGATGAGATTGTTCCCCCTGGACATACTGATCGGATCGTTGCTCATATTTTCAATGATCTCCTTACTGGTGAGCTTATACGTTCTAAGATACCGGGGGGGCAAGGGACCCATCGTGATGATCACATCCTCCACCGTTCTCCTCCTATCCTCCGCATATTCGATCCTTTTGTCACTCGAGATCATCGAGGGGGACATGATCCCGTTCCATATTGGTGTGATCATAGGCGGCCTGGGCGTTCTCATCTCGATATATCTCTGGAGGCGTCCCCCTTGAAGGACCCTCTTGACCTCCCGCTTAGAAAGAGGATCTATGACCATATCAGATTGAACCCGGGAGTGCATTTCAGGGTGATCCAGAGGGATCTGGGCCTGGCCGTCGGTCAGCTTGATTTTCACGTGAACGCCATGGTCAGGGGCGAGGTCATCGTAAAGGAGATCGAAACGGGCAATGCCCGGTTCTACGTGAGGGACAGGTTCAGCAGGGAGGAGAAGAAGGCGCTGTCGGTCCTGAGAAGGGAGATCCCAAGGGGCATCGTATTATTCCTGCTGGACCGGCCCGGCGCATCACCATCAGAGATACTCGAAGCTTTCAAAATAACGAATGCTACGTTATCATATCATCTCAGAAAGCTGGAGAAGAGCGGCATCCTGAAAGCCGAGACAGAGGGGCGGTCCAGGCATTACGATATCACGGACCCGGCCCTGATGGAATCCCTGCTTCTTCTGTACAGGTCCAGCCTGTTCGACAGGGTTGTTCAGAAGATCTCCTAACGGCCCCGGTAATATCTGTTCTTTTTCAGGTCCAGGCCGTCGGAATCGTCCCTACTCCCCTTCCTCCCGAGCAGTGAGATCGTTATGATGATCACAACAACCATGATCGCCCCCCCGATAAGGACAGAATAGATGTGATCCACAAGATAATCAACGGTTTCATCCACGGTTGTACCAAAGGCATCGATAAACCCATCGAGGAACTCCAGAATTCCCCCGGTCTCAACCGACCCCACATCGGATGAGATCTGCATTGACAGGTCAAGCACCACCTCAGTTTCCATCAACTCCCCCTCCGTTTCCACCTCTATAGTGGAGGAGTTCACTCCCTGTTCTATGGTTGCGATCCCATCCCATGACGCGCTACCAACCTCATCACCCATATCATTGCGAAAGGAGAACCTGTTTCCCTCGAACCTTCCCGCCTCTCCCTCACCACAGGAGAAACAGGCGCCACCTCCGTTTTCCAGGTAATATCGGTAACCGATCCTCAGCTCCCCCTCCCCTACCCCTTCCAACCTGAGTTGGTATGATATCTTCGTCGAACCATCCAGAACCTCTGTCATGAACCTGACCTCGACCTTGATCTCGTCCCCATCCTCCGTGCCATTCCCGATCAACATCCCCTGCATGGAATATCGCACACCGTCCCCTTCTTCAACCAGATCCCATTCCTCGCCATCGATGTTGAGATCCCAGTTTCCGCTGTCGTTTTGAAGGGAGACCGAATCGATCGAGAAGGATATGCCGTCATGGAGATCATCCGGGAACATACCCACCTGGGGTTCCCGCATGGCATATCTGAATGTAAACCCCTGACCCACGGATAGGTCAGAGGAATCCTCCCCGTTCCAGGGTTTTTTACCGATATCGTTTCCTGGTCCCCCGGGCCCCGGTGCCATGTAAGCGCTGACCGTCGCTGGAATAAGTAAAAGCACGACCAGAGCTGATAGGATGCAGAGGTGGAGATTCCGCTTCATGGCAGCTTATATGGGCAGAGGGTATATAATTCGAATATGGAACACAGCTCTAGATTATCCCCGATCAAGAAAGAGATGCTTGCGGGTCGATCCTTCAACTGTTCCCGATCCTCTCCCGGGATCCCGATCCTCTCCCGGGAATGTATAGACGATCGTTCCACATCTAGACGCTCGTTCCATAACGGGGTTAAATACCCGCCCCCATGGACCTTCATGTGGCGAATGAGATGAAGCCACTGGAGGTAAAATATATGAAAACCAAGGCGATGGTGGTAGGCGGCCTGGCTGCCTTTGTACTGCTTGTTGGCTTCAGCATCTTCGCGGCAGGATCGAGCCTGCCTGATGATGAGGGGGCAGTTGGAGACGTGATCGGCGACATTTTTAGAAATGGACAGGATAATGGTCAGGGGGACATGGAGAGGGTGATGAACGAGGAGTGTGTCCTTGATGAGCCCCAGCAAACACAGGAGCAGACCAAGGACGGATCCTGCGAGCAGGCAGGAGAACCCCAGCAAACACAGGAACAGACCAGAGAACAGCTCAAGGACGGATCCTGTGGCGAGGAGGGAGGGCAGGTAGGAGAACCCCTGAAGACGCAGGAACAGACCAAGGAACAGCTCAAGGACGGATCCTGCGAGCAGGCAGGCGAACCCCAGCAAACACAGGAACAGACCAAGGAACAGCTCAAGGACGGATCCTGTGGTGAGGATGAGGCTGTTGAGCAGGAAAATGAAGTGGACGCCCTTGATGCGCCCATCCACGATAGGGACAGGGACCGCGATCAGGTGAACGGCGGAACCGGGCCCCAGTACCGAAATGGTGAGGAGTAAGCGTATAACCAATTAGCTGATCGGGGCCGATATCGGCCCCTATTTATTTTTCCAACATTACCATTAATATTAACTAATAGGGAGCATTTGATAGAGGATGCTCGAGGTGATCGGCTGAGGAAGCGAAGGTACTCCTTTTCAGGTTTCATCAGGGGCCCTGAAAGTGGAGTGCTCCTCGTTGTATCATTGCTTTTCATTCTGGTTCTTGGCGGAATAGGGGCCTCTTCATTGAACCCCGGGACGAGGACGGCCTCCGCCAACTGCAACAGCTGCCATTCCAGCTCCTATTATCAGACGGTAGAGGTCAAGTCTGTTGACGCTCCAAATACGATCAATAAGGGCGATACCGTCAATGTAACCGCACTTGTTGAGGTGACGGCCTCCCACTCTCAAGCCGCATGGACCGGCTTCAAGATGACGGCATCGATCGCGTCATTGAACGGGAAGACCTCCGTTCCCTCCGCACAGGTTCTGAACAACCAGGTTGTATCCGGAAGCTCATCGCCCTACACCTGGCAGAATACCTTCAAGTTCTCTGTGAAGGGGGTCGCGGGAGGGGCTGAAACACTGAGGGTCACGGCATCGATGGACCCCTATCATAGATCCCCACCCGTCAGCGATTCCAGGACGGATACCACGGAGGTGATCGTATCCAACTACCCCCCTGAGCTGACCGGTGCTTCCGTTACGCCTTCCTCCGGGGACACGAATACGCCATTCACATATCAGGTAACCTACAGCGATCCCGAGGGGGACGCGCCAGGTTATATCACATTGACCGTCGATGGGGTAGATACTTACCCCATGACGCTGGAGGATGGCGTCGCCGACTCTTACGATACGGGCGAGGTGTTCACAGTATCGGATATCATCCTTGAGGACGGGGTGCACACCTATCATTTTCTGACCTCGGACGGGGAGGAGAGTGCAAGGCTTCCCGGGTCGGGGAGGCTGACGGGGCCGGATGTTGTCATTGCCAACAGGGCCCCGATACTGTGGGACGGCAAGGTTACCCCGACGGGAGGATTCCCCACCGACGATTACCGCTTCAGCGTGATATACACCGACGAGGACAACGATCCGCCTGTCGGTGATGTTGTGATGTATCTCGATGACTATCCTTCCGCCATAGCCATGGAGCTGGATATCGACGCTCCTTCCTATCATCAGGATGGTAATTTCGCCAACGGGGAGAGGTACAGAACGATAATGAAAGTGGATGCGGGGGACCACAGCTTCAGGTTCAATGCGACCGATGGGGATTATTTCTCCGATACGGGACCCATCCACGGGCCCGTGGTCAGCACGGAACCCGTGCTCATCGCGGAACTGAGCCTACCCCTGGAGGGGGGCAGCTTCTACACCGATGAGGCGATATGGCTTTCCGGCGGATACCGTTCCAACATCGAGATGGATGACGTGACATTTGGATGGTACTCTAACCTATCGGGATTTTTGGGATGGGGATCAAACCTGAATTCTACCCTGGAGGAGGGGTCGCATATGATAAGCATGGAGGCCTCCACGGTAGAGCATTCCCTTTCGGATACGGATACGGCGAACGTCACCGTGCTCACCCCGTTACCTCCCTACGAGATCAACGGATCATACCCCCTTGATGACCCCGTTATTGATGAACTGGATGAGATCGGGTTCTCGCTGGATATCTTCTACAGGGAGGATATATCGCTGGGGATACGGTGGATGGTCGACTCCGTCGAGAAGGCAAGCGGCATTGAGGGGTTCACATACAGTACATCCTACAACGATTCCGGCACCCATGAGATCTCCGTTATCGTACACGAGGGGGACCTCCTGGTATACGAGAGGACCTGGTTGTTGGAGGTCATCAACACACCCGCTCCGATAATCGAGATCGGCTACGTCCCAGCTGACCTGGGGGATTATTACCTCAACGACACGATCCGGATAATAATGCCCCTTGCAGATCTGCTCGATAGAGACCTGAGCACGGAATGGTATATCGATGGGGTGGAGAAAGGGCATACCGGTTTAACATGGGATCTCCTCCTGGATCAGGGGAAGAAGGCTGATATCGGAGCCCATTCCGTCACGGTGATCGTTCGGAATGCAGATGGTTTCGAGCTCACCTACACGCTTACATACACCGTGAAAGAACGACCAGTGATCCCTGACGGTGACGATGACAAACCGGATGAGATACAGGTGGATGAGGGGGGAGATGAGGGATTGGACCTGGGCCTCGGCCCCATCTCCAAGGAGTGGCCCGGATATCTGATAGTTGTCGGGGGGATCATCGCCACCATACTCGGGATGGTCTATGGCGTCTTCGTCCTTGTGAGAAAGGACGAAAGATCCACTCCTCCAGTTCCCACACATAGCCTTTTCAACAGGGGGCACGGCCCCCGACATCATGATCGCGATGATCGGGGCGAGGGGGATATGATCGCCCCCGATCCCGATCTGGAACAGGGCATGGTAAAAACAGGCAATCTAGATACCGGTTATAATTCGCCAGATGTAAACGATGAGTACGATTCGGAGGGGCCGAATTGAGGGCCCGTTTTTATCTGTTTTCCGCGGTTCTTATTTCGTTATCGTTAATGATGACGATGACAGCACCTACCACTCTTGCGGATGAATGCGACGACTGTCATTCCTCTTCAGATCCAAATCCAAGCGGTGGATACGCCTATTATGAACCCGTTCTTTCGCTGGTGCACGATCCCTTCTATCCACCCGACTCCGACGTGAGGATCAGGGTCTGGATATCCTATCCGGACGATTATTCGGTGAAGGATGTATCCGGCTCCCTGTCGATATCGGGTTCCAACCTCGAGCTTACAAGCGGAGGGGAGGGGACAGGGGAAGAGGGTGCTGACGGGGGACAGGGCCTCTGCTGGGACCTGCGATCCTCTGCGGAGGGAGAGTGTAACATAACGGTGGAGATATCATTCGAGGTATTCTTCGAACATGAGAGCCCCGGCTCCAAGGATTCCGGGAAGTATACGGAGACACTCCAGGGGACCATCGTGATCGCCGACCTTGCACTCAGGGCGTCACCGGGGACGGTGATCCTTTCCAATGTAGGGGAGGTCGGTTCCATTCAGCTTTCAGCGGATGAGGATGTGGAGGATATCTCCGTTGAGCTCTCCTCGAGCCTCAAGGGTTTGGTGGATATCTCACTGGGCAGTACATCGCTTTCATCCGGTGGTTCGGCCGTTGTGGACCTTGAGCTGCTCTCTCTGAACGATACAACTGGACACATCTTCATCTACTGGAAGGAGGACGGAGAGCTGAAACAGCAGAAGGTGATCATCCGTATCCTCTCACTCGAGGGGGGCGAGAAGAGCACCGATATCTACCTGATCATAGGGCAGATCACCGGGGGGGCGGCCTTCATTCTGCTACTGATCGAATATTTCACGGGCGGGTCCGGGATGCTCAAGAAATGGTCCAACAGGGTGTTCAATACTGCCAGGAAACGGATCGCCTTCCACTGCGCCCTTTCATTCGAGGTGCTGATACTGTCCGTATTCCATTTCTCCACATTGATATACGGCCCTTACCGGGAGCTGATCTGGATCTGGGAGGTCGTTCTGGGCGAGATGGCGTTCCTTGTTATGATAATAATATCCATCAACGGCATATTCCAGAAACGGATGATCGGATGGTGGGGGTACCAGAACTGGAGAAGGGTCCACGCCTGGGGGACGTATCTAACGACGTTCCTGCTTGGCATACACATAATATTCAACGGCTCCCATTTTGCGTGGCTCCGGGACCTGCTGGGGATGAGGTGATCGAGTATGGCGCATGAGCTGGAATCGATCTGGATACTGATCCACCCGCCCCTTGCCATACTGGGATATGCGTTCACCTTCCTTGCCCTTAAAAAGGCGGTACAGCTCGTGAGGAAGGGAGAGAAGGACCGGGAGGTCAGGGTAACGGATCTAAGGATCTCCATGACGCTTGCATTTGCCCTGACCTTCCTGGGCCTGGTTACGGGGATGATATGGGCGTGGATGGCCTGGGGGAGCCCATGGAGCTGGGATCCCAAGGAGACGGCAACCCTGTTCATCTTCATCGCATTGACCGCGACCTACCTCATCAACATCCTGAAAAAACCCGTTCTCTGGCAGATGATCGGGTTGATAATAACATCCGTCTGCATTCTCATAACGGTGGCGATCTCCTTTCTGGATATCGGACTGCATTCTTTTGGGTAATTCGGTCTCCAATCCACTCTTGTACCGGAAATAGTTATAAACGATAACTACTGCTCTTTCATCTGGCAGGAGATCGAAGTATGTACAGCAAGGGTTACTTTGCCATTTGCATCTTGATGTTACTCCTTCTTTCTTCTCTTGCTGGCACAGACTCTTTTTCAACCTCTCATTCTGAAGATACGGATGGTTTTGACAGTTGGATGCCATCTCGTGGAAACTCGACCATTTATGGTGGGCTCCACCTCAACTCGGATCAAACAATAGAAGATGAAGCGGCATCTCGTGGTTGGCCAGGGAACGGTTCTGAATCAGATCCATTTCTTATCGAGAACACTACCTTCAATGGCAAAGGCAACAGCTACGCCCTCAAGATGCAGGCAACCACATATAACGTTACGATTCGAAATTGTACATTCTGGAATGCAACATTGAGTTCCACTTACTGGGAGGACTTGGCCGCTCTTTCACTTAAATATTCGATTAATATCCGGGTGGAGAACTGCAGTTTTTACGGAAATTATCAGGGAGTATATATTATGGGGGAGAGGAACACTCTGAGCAATTGCACCATATACGAAAACCGTGGTTTCGGAATTACAATCAGTGATCCATATGGGAGATATTCAGAAGGAAACCTGATTTCCAACAACACGATCAGGGATAACGAATATCATGGGATCAGATGCGGAGATGATCACAATCGTATCATCGGAAATCTAATCGTCAATGACACGATCGACCTCGATTACTGGCACACCCACACTCTTGGATTGGCAAAAAGCGAAAATTATCTCGAAGGAAACATGATATATAACGGGTCGATCAACACTTACGGGAGAAACGCAACGCTTGTGAACAATTCAATAATCTCAACAGGTCCCGGAATTAGGTTGATCCCTCATTACTATTCATATAGGGGATTCAAGACCCTGTCAAACCTATACTCGAACGCCTTGATAGGGTGTTATATCTCCCTTGACCTCTACTGGTATAGTGCTAAATACCTCCTTGATATCAGCGAGAACAATACGATCGACGGGAAACCGGTGTATTACAGACAAGGGGAAGACCTAACGGGAACTACCATCCCCTCGGATGGAGGGGAGGTTATAATGATCCAATGTGTAAATGGCACCGTTTCAGATCTGAAAATTCGATCGGGTGGCGCGTATGTGATCGAAACCACTGGCTTTTCCATTGACAACTGCACCTTTGACCATCCGTCCTTCGGGGTCTACACATGGGAATGTCAGAACCTTCTGATTGCTGACAACTTGTTCGATACCGTCTGGGAGCCCCTGGAGAATGTGGATCTCTTATCCTTCTATTTTGATCTCTTCAACGATATTTCGGATTATAAATTATGGATAGGGGGTTCGAACAATCATCTATATCGAAACAGTCTGAAAAATTCCAGTATACTACTGCTGAATCCTGATAGGAGACAATATATCGACCAGACTAACAAGGTAAATGGAAAAAAAGTGTATTATTACTTCGATGAACAGCTGGAAGGCCCAATATCTTCTGGAGATGGTGGTCAGATCATCCTGAGCAAGATATCGAACGCAGTTATTTCCAACCAGGAATTCACCCATTCGACCCTTCCGATAGATCTCTACCAGAGTGACAACGTGATGATCAGCAACTGCTCCTTCGACAATATCACACGGTCAGCCATCCACCTCAATGATGTGCATAACACGATCATCTCCATTGAACGGTCGAACTTCACAGACTGTTTGATCGGTATCGATCTTTACGATTCAAAGGTGACGGTGATAGAGGAGTGCATCTTCAGGAGATGCCCGGGTTCAGCTATAGTGGCACCTTACAGAACCTTGATCAGGAACAATATCTTCGTGAAAAATGCCCAGGGAATCATCCACTCGACCTTCGATACCTACGAGGGGTACAATACGATAACCGACAATATCTTCCTGGACACGGAATCCTATGCCCTCGTGATGAGAGGACACGACAATCTGATCTACAACAACACTTTCATCAACAACAACTGGAGGTGGGAGGAGCTGGGCAATTATGACAAACAGGCCATTGTCACTTACGGTCACACGATGTTCTATGACGACCTATCCCGAACCGGGAACTACTGGTCAGATCATTTCTCGAAGGATCTCAACGAGGATGACAGATACGATGATCCTTACATGATAATTGCAAGCGTTGTCGATCGATATCCACTGACCTATTCCCCGCATCTGCCCTCACTGAGCCTATCCGGGTTCGGAACGAATATGGAGATCCTGTTCAACTGGTCGTGGAATGTGGAGGTCAAATGGCCAATGGTTGCCACATATATTATCCTCTACCGGAACGTATCCGACAACTTCAGCCCCATTACAAGCTTCAGACCAGAAAAGGATGGGGGGCAGGACAACAACCCACCATCCCTGGATGAGATGGGATATTTCGTTCGTATCCATGCGACCGCAGTAACAGGATATTACAATATCCCGGGCCCCAGGAGCAACATCATAAACTGTTCCATGGATGTAACGAAACCCCATCTCAGGATCATATCCCCGGTCGAAGATCTGGTTCAGTATGAAAATGAGGTCCTTTTCCAGTGGGAAGGGTGGGATAACAAGAGCGGATTGACCCATTTCGAGATCCGCCTGGACGGTGGAGAATGGGAGGATGTGGGCCTATCCACGTCGCGATCATACACCGATCTGAGCGATGGCCATCACTCATTCAGCGTTGGGTGCTGGGACCATGCTACCAACTACATTGCCATGTCCGCTCACATCACGATCGATAGATCCGGCCCTGATATCGAAATATATTCCCCGCGGGAAGGGGCCTACATCGACGAAACGGCTGTAACCCTGAAATGCCGGATCATCGATAGGGACACCCCGATATCACTGATCAATATCTATCTTGACGGAGAATTGTACTGGAACATGAAGGATTGGTCCAACATCCTGATCGGCCCTCTCTCGGAAGGAGATCATTACATTACCGTTGAGGCGTTCGATGAGTTTGGGAACATGAACCGGGAGACGAACTACTTCACGGTGGACCTCACCAAACCGAATATAAATATCGAATCGCCGTATGAGGGCGAGATCCTACTCGAGGATGCCGTGGAGATCACATGGACTGTGCCTGAAAGCGAGAGGCCGAACAAGGGGTATTCCATTCGTCTTGATGAGGGAACGTGGTACCAGGTCGTGGATGGAGAAAACTTTACATTTGGGATGCTCACCGAAGGGCACCACACGGTCGAGGTGAGTGTGAAGGATCTCGCGGGCAATACGAATTATAGTGTGGTCAACTTCTGGGTTCAGCTAACCCCGATAACACTCGACATCCAGAAGCCCCTGGAGGGATCGTTTCTCAACAACGATACCGTTCATGTGAGTTGGATCTCTGAGATCGTCATCCCCTCGGCTTACTACCTTGTCAGGCTTGACGATTCCGGATGGATCGAGGTGTGGAATTCCCACCATATCCTCACGAACCTCTCTGATGGGGACCATTCGATATCTATCATCATGACAGATGGGGTGAGGGACCATGCCTATGGGATCGTTAACTTCACGGTTGACACATCCCCGCCCAAATTGACCGGGATACACCCGACCGGGGACGATGTGGAGGTCACATCCGGGATATGGGTCATATTTGATGAGCCGATCTATCCCGGATCCCTGGATATATACGTCCTTTCGGTCCCGGGTGAGATCGAGAGGGATGGGGAGAGGTATGTCCACATCAGGCACTTTAACCTGCGATATGCAGTCACCTATCAGGTCACTATCAGGTGCCGGGATCTCCTTGGAAACGAGATGATGCCCATCATGTGGACCTTCAAGACGGTGGATCGATGCTGGATCCGCGGTGAGGTTCTGAATATGGACCTCACACCAATCTCCGGGGTTGAGATATCGGTGGACGGCAAATTGGCAGGTAAGACGGAAAAGGACGGAACCTACCTCGTGGAAACCACTTCGGGAGAACACACCATAGTTCTGAGGTTCAACGATTGGGAGAAAACGATCGAACTTGGCTCGATCGATCCGGGAGATACTTTCAACGTTCCAACGATCATGATGGAGGGGGGGGAAGGGGAGGATAGCGACGACAACAGGGCCCTTCTCGTGATCATCATGAATATCCTGGCCCTGATCATACTGTTGATCGTGACCATCATCCTCATTGCGAGGGTGAGGAGATACAGGGAACTATCTATTGAAGATGAGGAGTGATATCATATCATTCCGGCCCGTTTCCTCTCTATCATTATCTTCTCTATCATCTCTATTCTGCCAACGGTGTCCCCGTGGCCGAAACCTGCGCACTTCGTGTGGACCATCAACCTTCCATCGGGCATCAGAAGAAACGGATATGTGGCACAGGTATAGGGCCAATCCGGGTACACCGAGCAGACGTTGTCCCCTTTCAACAGGGGACACCGACCCTCGATCTGAAAGAACGGATGGGTCCGCCCGGTATCGGGATCCTCCTCCAGGCGGTCCGTTCGGAAGCGGTCGAACCTTGGGTCCTCCATCATCCTCCGGTACTCGTACCAGGTGAGGTTGATCCTCCATCCGGTCTTGCAGCACCAGGAGCATCTTATGCACTCCCACCTCTCCCCATCCTCCAGCTCCCTCCACTCCTCCTTGATCACCCTCTCCTCATCGACCCTCCCCTCTT
>JAUVLN010000120.1 GCA_030600725.1 Thermoplasmatota archaeon
GAGGTCGTAGAAGGATCTGCGGATGCCCATGTGTTTCTTTCGGGGAAAGAAACACGCTGGTTACAAGTCAGCCGCTCATCCGGGCTAAGCTACGGTGGCGTGTTTTCGGTGGATATTCAATTTCCCTTATTAATCATTTGGGAGTATCAAGTTATTCAAGTTGATCAGCAGGTCGGGTGCATGGGGGGAAATGGGGTGTTGGGAGGGGTTACTATCCGCCGGAGACCGGAGGTCGTAGAAGGATCTGCGGATGCCCATGTGTTTCTTTCGGGGAAAGAAACACGCTGGTTACAAGTCAGCCGCTCATCCGGGCTAAGCTACGGTGGCAGATGGTTTTACGTGGAGAAAACCCATTTCATAAATAAACAGTTCGTTCAACAGGCCTTCTGTTCATCGCCCAGCGCCGTAATGGAAGTACCTGTGATTTACCGCCTCCCAGATATCGACGGCGATCAGCCCGAATATGGAGATGACGAGTATCTCGGCCCATTCTATAATTGACATCGATGTCGTATGGAACAGGGACTGCGCAAATGGAACATAGATGATCAACAACATGAGCCCCATGGCAAGTCCTATCGCGCCGATCAATTTTCTGTTGGTAAGCCACCCTATCTGTCCCATCGTATGGGTTGTAGAACGGGAGGCGACCGCTGTCCACATCTGGAACATGACCATCGTGGTCAATGCGATGGTCCGTGCCTGATCCAGCTCCTTTCCCAGGCAATCAAGGTTATACCAGAACACAAGCAATGTGCCGATCGTTATGATCACCGTGGATACGCCTATCGAAATGACCATGTCCCTGGTTATCGCTCTCTCCTTGGGGTCCCGGGGTTTTCGGCGCATGAGCCCTTTCTCCTTGGGCTCGGTGACCAGTGCCAGCGCCGGGAAGGAATCTGTAACAAGGTTCATCCAGAGTATCTGGAGTGCGATCAAAGGCAGGGGCCATCCGAGCAATATGGCGACAAGCATCACCATCACCTCGCTCATGTTGCACGAGAGTAGGAATTGAATGACCTTCCTGATATTATCGTAGATGCCCCTCCCCTCTTCGACCGCATCCACTATGGATGCGAAATTGTCATCGGTCAGGATTATGTCTGCCGCACCCTTCGATACATCGGTGCCCGTAATACCCATGGCCACGCCGATATCGGCTATCTTCAACGCGGGTGCGTCATTGACACCGTCCCCGGTCATGGCGACGATCTCCCCCTGATCCCTCAATGATCTCACGATCCGGACCTTGTGTTTTGGGGAGGCTCTGGCGTACACCGTGGTGTTTTTCAATACCTCCTTGAACTCCAGGTCATCCAGCTCGTCGAGATCCCTGCAGTTGATCGCTTCGTTGTTTTTACAGATAAGGCCGATCTCCTTTCCGATGGCCGTTGCTGTCAGCTTATGATCTCCCGTGATCATCAATGTCCTGATACCTGCCCTTCGAGCTGTCAGTACAGATCTTTTCGCCTCATCCCTTATCTTGTCCCTGATGCCCACGATACCCATGAAAGTTAGATCATCCTCCATTCTCCCGGTTTCACATATCCCGAAAGCGAGGGTACGATATCCTCTCCGGGCCATTCCATCAACCAGTTTTTGGATCTCCGCCTTCCTCCTGTCAGTAAGTGGTACCTTCTCATCCTCCAGGTATTCCTCACGGCATATTTCAAGGACCTTCTCGGGAGCTCCTTTGGTAAATGAGACACTCCTGCCGTCGATCCTGTGAAGGGTCGACATCATCTTCCTCTCTGCGTCGAAGGGCATCTCCCGGACCCGCGGGTATTCTCCCCTCAATTTGAGAGGATCCAGAAGGGCCTTTTCCGCCATCACAAGGAGGGCACCTTCCGTCGTGTCCCCTAACACCTTTCGTTCTCCGTGTTCATAGGTCATGGTGGCATCGGAGCATAGGCATGAGGCAAGCATTATCCGATCGAAGGTCCTCGAATTTGATTCCGGATCAAGCGTTTCTCCACCGCTCATGAAGCTACCCTGCGGTTGATATCCCGCGCCCTCTATATCGATCCTTTCCCGGCTCAGATAAAGCACATCCGCGGACATCGATCCAGTTGTAAGTGTGCCGGTCTTATCCGTACATATTACTGTTGCGCTTCCCAGGGTTTCGACGACAGGAAGTTTCCTGATGATGACGTTTTTTCCCGCCATGACCTTCAGTCCGATGGCAAGGGCGATGGTTACAACCGCGGGCAATCCTTCCGGTATCGCGGCGACAGCCAGCGAGACGGCCACCTCGAAGAATTCCACCAGATGATCAATGGAAAGATCATCATACGATCTCGCGATCTCGAGAAAGAAGATCAATACACATACCATCAGAACGAGTATTCCCAGCTTCTTTCCCAGTTTTCTCAACCTTTTCTGAAGGGGGGTCTCCATTCTCTTCACATGCTGTATCATATCCGCGATATTGCCGATCTCCGTGCTCATGCCGGTTGAGGTTACCACGGCTGTTCCGCTTCCTATCTCAACGGTTGTGCTCATGTAAAGCATGTTCTTCCGATCTGCCAGTACAGTCTTTCCCTTGAGAACCCCGCTTCGTTTTTCAACCGACATGCTCTCGCCGGTGAGCGTTGATTCGTTGACCTTCAGGGACCTGCTCTCGATCACCCTGGAGTCCGATGGAATGCTCATTCCACTTTCAACATAGATAATATCTCCAGGCACAAGTGCGCTTGCGGGTATCTCTTTCTTTTTACCGGAACGGAATACTATCGCCCTGGGGGCAGCGAGTTTCTTCAAGTTTTCGATGGCTTCCTCGGCCTTCTCCTCCTGGATGTATCCGATGACCGCGTTGATGATCACTATCGCCGTGATCACTATCCAATCGATCCCCGTGGGATCCAGTATTACGGTAACCAGGGCTGCAATGAGGAGAACTACGATGAGCACATCCGTGAACTGTCTGAGAAATTTCTTCCATTTCGGGTCTTTCCTGGACACTATCAACTCATTTTTTCCGTAGTTTGTCGATCTATTCGTGGCTTCCCGCTCGGTCAATCCGTTGATCGAGGTTCCCAGTTCAGCAAGGATGTCATTAACACGTTTATTGTGCGGCCCACGATCGCCCGAAGACTGTTTCACATCCATGGCTGTCAGGGGTAGATTGTGGTCATTACATATTAATGATGATATTCGAACATTTATAAGGGGGCCCACGGTGTATAATGTGGTTATGGGCATGATGATATTCTGCTGGCAACATCTGATCTAAATGGGAAATATGCGATCTACAGGTGGGCGGCTTGCTGTGCATATATATGATATATAATGAAGCTATACCGGTCTATCAGATCGAGTGAACTCTATGCTCGGTGAGGGTTGATCATATGGAGAACAAGAAGCGGATCGTCGTGATCGGAGGGTCTGCAGCGGGACCGAAAGCTGCGGCCAGGGCCAGGAGAATGGACCAGAATGCGGATATCGTGATAATTCAGAAGGGGCCCGATTTCTCGATGGCCTCATGTGGTTATCCATACTATGTTGGCGGAGTATTTGATGACAGGAACGCCCTATTGAGCACACCAACGGGAGTGATCCGTGGTCCTAATTTCTTTCAAAATGCAAAGAATATAAAAGCAATACCAATGACAGAGGCAACCCTCATTCGGAGAGAGGAAAAAGTCGTTCTATGTAACGATCTAAATACAGGCGAGGAGAAGAGATATGATTATGATAAGCTCATCATCGCCACGGGGTCCAAACCCAATATGCCGCCGATCCCGGGAATAGGCCTTGATGGGATCACAACCCTGCAATCCATGGAGGATGCTGATCTGCTGCGTAAGATAAGGGACGAGGGTAGGATCAAGAAGGCGATCGTCGTCGGGGGGGGCCTAATCGGCATGGAGACGTGTGAAGCGCTCAATCTGGCAGGTATTGATATCACGGTCATCGAGATGATGGACCAGATCATGATGTTCATGGGTTGGGAACTGGCCAAACTTCTGGAGAACCATGTGAGAAGCAAGGCCGCTCAGGTGATCACCGGCAATGGCGTTGTTGAATTTCTTGGGGAGAATGGCAAGTTGACCGGTGTTAAGCTGGGGAACGGCCTTGAGCTTCCCTGTGAGCTTGCGGTCATGGCGATCGGGGTTAAGCCCAATGTGGACCTTGCGAAAAGATCGGGCATTGAGATCGGTGAATTGGGTGGGATCGAGGTTGATAAACATATGATGACATCGGACCCGGATATCTATGCTGTTGGGGACTGCGTTGAGGTTGTAAACAGGATCACCGGGAAGAAGACCCTCGCTCCGTTTGGCGACCTGGCAAATCTACAGGGGCGGGTGGCCGGTGAGAATGTGATCTTGGGGAATAAGGCAATATTCCCCGGAACCATACATACTTCCATATGCAAGGTATTCGACTTCTCAGCAGGATCAACAGGTCTATCCGAGAAAAAAGCAAGGGAGATGGGATATGATGATATCGTTACGGTTATCAACGCCGGTCCCGATAAACCCGGTTTCATGTCAGGCCTTCTCCTTGTCACCAAGATGATAGCCGATAGGGGCTCAGGGAAGATACTTGGCGTACAGTGTGTGGGTCCCGGTGATGTAAGCAAACAGATCGCCCAGTCATCCATTGCGATACAGGGGGGATTGACCGTGGACGATCTCGTGAATTCCGATCTCCCCTACGCCCCTCCATTTACGCTTGCGATCGACAACCTGATCTCCACCGCTCATGTTATGCAGAACAAGATCAGGGGCTATTTTCAGGGGATATCGACCACGGAGGTCAAGAGGCGGCTTGATAAGGATGAGGTTCTCTTTCTTCTCGATCTGAGGGGCCCTGATGAATATGAGGTCATGCGATTAGGGGTGGGAGAGTCTTTGATACCTCTGGGTGCTTTGAGAAAAAGGCTTCATGAGCTCCCCGGGGACAAGGAGAGTGAGATAATCTGCTTTTGCAAGATCTCCCTCAGGGGATATGAGGGAGCTTTGATCCTCAAAGCCAACGGTTGGACAAATGTAAAAGTTATGGAGGGCGGCATCATGGCATGGCCGTTCTCCCGGGAAAAATGATATGATCAGTTCATTATGTTATCCGCTTACGTGATGGGATAGACGTGATGGGATATGATCCATCACCAAGGTCACCATCACCAAGGCTTATATATTAAAAGTATAATGGAGTGGTCCCAAGGCTTCACGGAGTAGATGCAATATGGCACGGATACATGCAAGGAGAAGGGGTCGTTCGAAGTCGACCAAACCCTACAGACCCGGCAGGCCGGATTGGCTTGAGGTGAATAGGAGTGAAATGGAGACCCTGATCGTGGATCTTTACAACAAGGGATTGTCCTCTTCCCAGATAGGGATCCAACTGCGGGATGTACATGGAATACCCGATGTGAAGACCGCACTTGGCGTCCCGATGTATACGGTTCTCAAGGAAAATGGCATCAAGATGACCCTGCCAGAGGATCTGAAGAACCTTATGAGGAAGGCCGTTGGCATGGGTGCTCATATCAAGGATAATCAAAAGGATATTCACAACAAGAGACAGTTACAACTCACGGAGGCCAAGATAAGAAGGCTTGGAAGGTATTACGTGAGGAAAGGCGTCCTACCCATGGGATGGTCATATTCACTTGACAGGGCCAAGCTGCTTGCAGATTAGCTTTGGAGGATATACCGACGAATGCCGATGGGATCGCCCCATCGACATTTTTAAGATTTTGGAAAAGTTCATTATATCCCCTATCGTTTATCAGTGGATAACCGGGTGTGGAAATGGAAGAGCCTCTTAGGTGGATGAAGATCCAGGGACCCGTAAGGGATCGCCTCAAGGAAACCGCCTCCATAATCGAATCCACCGAGGGGAATGTAAGGGTCATATCGCATAATGATGGTGATGGGATCTGCTCGGCTGCGATAATATCAATGGCCATGAAAAGGGCAGGTAAGGGATTTCATACCACAATGGGATCTGTTATTGATGAAAACGATCTTTCCGCACTTCAGGAGGATTTTGATCTCCTGATAATCACCGATATGGGTTCCTCCCTTGCGAACCTTATCTCGGAAAAGATGATGGAGATGGGAAAGCGTGCGATCCTCCTCGATCACCATAAATGCCAGAGGACCTCTCCATATTCCATCTCGGACGGCAGGGGGATACACGAGATAAATCCCAGGTTCCACGGTATCAACGGCACAACCGGTTGCTCCGGATCCACCCTTTCTTTCCTTGTATCCATTGCCATGGATGAAGATAACATTGACCTGTGCACTTTCTCCCTTGCAGGATCAATAGCGGACAGGCAGCATGTGCCCGAATTCAAGGAGCTGAACAAGGGGATAAAGGAGCTTGCTCTGGAAGAAGGGATCTTGACCTCCTATATCGGAATGCCACTTCATGGTGCATCGATAGGAGAATCGCTGGTTATGGCAAACGACCCGTTTATTAAAGGCATATCCGCAGATCCCCAGAGGGTCCATGCGCTCCTGTTGAAGATGGGGATCGATCCAGAGATCAAGGTTGAGGATGTATCCAAAGAGCATCTCAAGGCCCTCCAGTCATATCTCTATACATATCTACTTGATAACGGAATAAGATCCTCAGCAGTAAATGAGCTTTTTCGGGAGACACTTGTATCCGCAGAATTCGGGAATGTGGAGAGCCTTGCTTATGATATTGACAGCTGC
>JAUVLN010000114.1 GCA_030600725.1 Thermoplasmatota archaeon
CCGGGACCGCTTTCAAGGGAAAGCTTCTGGGCGATGGTCTCTACAACCGTATCTTTTTTTATCCCCTCTTCCGTGATCTTCTTGTACAGGGCCCTGGACCTGCTGTCGATGGAATCGGTGATATCCTTGTAGAAGACCGAATCGAAGAGCTGACGAAGCAGCACCTCTCGTTTATCCGTATCGGCTCGAAGCAGTTCCCTGAACTCCCCTTGAGGGATCATCATCACCCTGGAGAACTGCTCCATCTCCAGACCCAGTATCTTCGTTACCTCACTCTTCACGTCCGATTTCTTCGAGGCGATGACAACGTGCCCCCCGGAGCCGTCTGACTTCACCAGGGACGCCTTCTCCGGCCTGGTGGTGGTATCTCCATCTTTCTTGTACACCTTGTACTCCAGGACCCTTTCGATAAGATACCTGTCATCCCCCACCTGGAAGCAGAACCTTATGATGGGCTCATCGCCAATTGGAGCGTGATCCGATCGAAGGTTCTTACCTCTGCCCGAGGGGGTCTTCCCGTACAGAGCGTAACATATCGCGTCGAAGATGAAGCTCTTTCCCGAGCCGGTGGGCCCGCTTACAAGAAAGAGCCCCCCCTCCTCTATTGAATCCAGATCTATTCGGGCCTTCCGAACGAAGGGACCGATGTTCTCCATCTCAAGGTAGGAGGGTTTCATCTCCTCACCTCCCGGTCCAGCTCCTGCCTGACATCGGAGAACAGCTCCAGGGCCATATCCAACTCCTCACCCTCCCATCCGAACTTCTCCAGAAATAACGAGAAAAGCTTGGATGGATCGTTTGCCTCTTCTCTTGTAAGAGGCGTGGAGCTCGAGGGTAAAGCGTGGAGGGCCGGCTGATCGATCTCCAGAAGATACGGGAACCTCTCCCGGAGCCTTCGATGAACGTCCATCAGGTATCCACTGTCCTCCAATTTAATGGAAAGATAGTGATCCCTGTATCTCTCATATTTGGGATCCGATAACAGCAGGTCCATCGTATCCGAAAGTGTGCTGAACCTTCTGTTCAGATCGTGGACCATCTCATCCGGTTTGAATCCACCATCTTCCAGCTCCAGCGCCAGCGAGGACTTCTCCTGGCCCGCCTCCGAAAATGAGTAGGGCATCAATGAGCCCGAGTAGTATATGTTACGAGACCTCGAGGCGACCTGGGACCTGTGTAAATGCCCAAGTGCCACATGGTCGAATCCCTCGAAGACCTCAACGGGGACAAGGCCCTGGTTTCCCACCAATAGCTCCCTCTCGCTATCGGAGCGCTTTGGCTCTTTTCCGGTGTAAGCGTGGGCCATCAATATCGATGGAATGCTCTCATCCACCCCGTCCCTTATCTTCTTTACAAGGAAATCGGTAGCATCCTGATGTGTCCGTATGCCCTCATCCGGGAACATTGCCTTGACCTGGACCTCGTCCACGAACGGAAGCGCGAACACCTGGACCTTCACACCGTTCTCATCCTCAATTATTATCGGCTCTGTTATCCTCTCGAACCTGCACCTGAAATGGATCCCGGACCTCTCCAACACTCCGGAGGCGAAATCCAATCTCGAAGAGGAATCGTGGTTCCCGGGTATCACCACCGTCTGGACCCCCATCTCCACCATCTTCTCGATGAAACCGCTGAAAAGATCGACCGCCTCGGATGGCGGGATTGATCTGTCATAGATGTCCCCCGCGATCAATACGGCATCGTAACCGTTCCGGACCTCCACCTCGAGATCCCCTATGAGCTTGGCCTGGTCCTCCAGCAGGTCCTTGCCGTGGATCGATTTCCCGAGATGCCAGTCCGAGGTGTGTAATATCTTCATTATATCTTCTCCATTGCTTTATCATCACGCTTTTATCCTTTCAATCCATCGGTGGAAACCGCTTGGAGAAACAACGTCCAGATGCAGCCCGTAGTTCTTTTCAAGTGAAAATGCGAGACCGCTGTCGGAGAGGTCCTTATCTGCCGAGATGATGGCGTTCGCCCTGGTGTTCAACGCCAGTGTGGCGATCTTCTTGTCCGCAAGGGAGGGCTCTTTTCCCTTACTCTTCGAGAACATCGTATCGATCTCCCTGGGGATCCTATCCCCCACCTCGATTATCTCGATATTATCCAGCTCCAGAGGCGTCCACTCCACATGACCCCACCTGGAGATCTCAAGCAGCACCTCCTCGGGGGCGATGAACCTGATGTTCTGTAAAGAAAAGTATTTTGAAGCCTCGGGATTCGAGATCGCGTTGGTGTCCACCACACAGATTATGTCGGTATTCCTATCCCTTATCCGAGGCAGGTCCGATACATCGGCGATCCTCATCAATCCCTCCACAAGTTTCTCAAGCCCTTCATTTGACCCCACCAGCGACCTGGCCATCCTCTCGATACGGATATTGGGATAGCGCTCCTCACCGGATAGGAACTTCCGTCCCCAATCTATGGTCTGGTGGAACCTCCTTCTCAATTCATTGATCTTCTCCTCTCTTTCCCCTCGACCCCTCATATACCCATATTCCAGATGGATCCCTATGATCCTCTGCTTCAACGATTCGATGTGCTTTGATCTGTCATCACCAAGCGCCAGACAGTTGGAAAGCATGTAGCGCATCTTGTGGTTCAGGGGCCACCTCTCCACCATCCTCCTGGCAAAGACACAGTGATCGGTTCCCTTCACGGACCTTATGATCTCTACAGCTGAAAGAAGTGCCATGATCCTGGTATCGTCCATCTTCACACAATCTTCAAGGAATGATACGATCTCCTCTCCCTCCGTTTGGTAGTTATCAAGGAACCTCCGGGTCACCTCCCCGACAGAATTGCATCTGTATGATGCGAACTTCCCCTTGAAGTCCATGGCGGGAAAGGGATCAAGTATCTCCCCACATCTGCATAGGTTCTCCCTGTTTGGTTTGATCCTAACTCTTCTACTGCATGAGGGACAGGTCACCTTCATCACACTTGCCTCCTGTATGGACAATAGAAAGACAGGAGGGCATGGTCTTGTTGCAATAAATACCCATTCTGTTTCGTCGGAACCGATCGGACACGGCCTTAACCATGCTCCCCTCATGGACACACCTTCCAATGAATAGATTCCTCGATATTATATCGGGGATCACCAGATCATCATCATGCATTATCTCGCCTCGATGGAAGTTGTCGATAGTGCCCATGTTTGCTTGTATCAGCCGGAATGTAATTAAATAACTTCACGTTATAAATGTTATAAATATTATGCTTTGAAGTTTCCGGAAAGCCGCCCGCGGTTATTTGAGGGGCAATATCATTTTCATCAAGAAGATGTTCTTTTTCCTGAAGATCGTCCCATGCCCCAACTGCAGAGCTTTTCATCCGCCGAAAGCCTTGAACGCCCACTTTCCATCCTCGTGTGTCACACCGAAAACCAGGGGGTCATCCCAAAGGAAACCATCGTCTTCATCTCCAGACCTGGTCTCACATCCAATGAAAATGTAATCATCATCATCGAAGTCCCAACCGATCTCGTTCATATTATCGACCAATCCTTCGAATTCATCGTTAACCCCATCAACATCCATGACATAGGGTTCGTAGGTGTCCAGGTATTCCTGGTAAGTATGATCAGGATACTCTTCATCAGCAACATAGTCATTTTCATCGAGGAACGAGATCACTTCAGACCTTGAAATCGGACCGTCACCTTCCAGAGTGAATATCTCGTCATCAAGATAGGATTTGAACTCGTCCATATCGTTGGTGAAATAGGTCTCAACTATCTGCAATGAGAACTCAAGGGCCCCCTCCTTGGTGAAATCTCCGGCTCCCTCATCCTCCGTTATACATCCCGGGATCAAACATATGGTCATCAAAACACATAATAAGAGCTCTTTCCTCATTCTTTCTCCTCCTACCTGTTTATATATATCCGGATAATTAAGATCATTGGACGAACTCACCGATAGAAACAGCAGAATCCAACATGGACCGGTCATGCTTCCCCCGGCAACAGGTTTCCAGCATAATGGCATCCATGCAAGGATGCCAATGACAGTTCATTCTAAGGATTTTTCCTGGACCCGGGACCATTCCTTCTTCTCCCTATGGCCCCTCCAACGAACAACAGGAGCAGAAGTGCCGGCAGTCCCAGAAAGGGTATGATATCTTCCTCCTCGGGGACCGGTTCCGGTTCAACAGCTTCCACCGTCAAGGTCAACGATGTCTCATCGATCACCTGCTGGTTCCAGTATGACCTCGCCGTAACGGTGAAGATGTAGTTTCCTGGTTCCGTATCATCCGGAACGGTGACGTTGATGTCGATATCGGCCACCCCGTTGTCCTCCAGGTTGGAAACGGAATGGGAGTATGGGCCCCCGTTGGCGAAGGATCTTGTTGAACCCATGCTCACCCACGGCACCTTATCCCCCTTGATGGAAACGTTGTAGGAATCGCTGGTGTTTCCCGTGTTCTTCACGGTCAACTGCAGGACGATGGAACCTCCGGGTTTGATCGTGCATGTCGTCTCTTCGGGTTCCAGGTCGACATCGTAGCTATCATTTCCCGGGACCATCTCGATGTTTATCTCAAGGTCCTCTCTCTCCAGGACGGATACAACTTCGGTGAACTTCTTGAATCCGGATGCCTCGACAGTTATCCTGTATTCCCCCACTTTCTGCCAGACCTCGAAATAACCGCTGGAATCCGTCCTGGTCCGGTTCACGAACGACATCGGTTCGTCATTGGGTTCCTGTTCTATGTACACCTCGGCACCTGGAACGGGTTCGCCCGCTGCCCTTGTACCATTGAATTCTGTTACTGTCCCGGATATCTTCTGCATAGCCGGAGTATCCTCTCCCGGAGCAACCGCAGGTAGGAACGATATCACGATCAACATAAAAAATGCCAGGCAGACGGATCTGATCATTGAAGTTTTCATGTACATGTACCCCTATTTTATTGAAAGTTGTCGATATATATAACTTTTTCTTGTTCTGATCGTGTATGCGTTTGTGGATGATATCAAAGGGGATCATCATCCACGATGGGAGCGGAGGCGGGGGGAAGATACGGGAGCATCCAGACCCGAGCTGCAGGCATATCCAATCCACGCTTCATTCTCCAGGGGCTGATCACGAACGGGCCCAGCGGTAAAGGGCCGATGCTTGTGCTGCCGATCGTCGCTTTACTTGCGATCATCATATCATCTTCATTCATAGGCAGGATATTCTGTGGTTATTCGTGTCCTATCGGAGCAGTGCAGGAACTCCTGTATCACATCCCCACCCCCAAGATCAAGATAGGCAACAAATGGGTCCTGATGGGGTTCCGGTGGGCCTTCCTCGGTGCGATGGTCATCTCCGGAATACTGACCGGGATATCCCTTCTATCATACCTGGGAGCCGGCTCCTTCTTCGGCCTCGACTTCGGGAAGGTACCATTCTTCGTCTTCTCGGGACTCCTTCTCATCTCGATATTCTTCTACAGGCCGTTCTGCAGGCTGTTCTGTCCCATTGGCGCGCTTATGGCCATCTCCGCACTGATCCGGGGGCACCGCTTCAGAAGGAACGAAAGCTGCAGGGACTGCGGAAAGTGCGAGACCGAATGCCCTGTCGGTGAAGCCGCCGATAAAGACAGAAAGATGGAGTGCTATGCATGCTCCCAGGAAAGCCGACAAGTTCACGGACGTGGAATTCCTTCCCTGGAGATCTGGCAAGAAATAACAATATCCTCTGTGCAGTTGCTGTCATCGCCATATTTTTGAACGTATGTTCATTATCTTGCACGCATCATGTAAGGGATCCACATGTACGTCTACATTACAGTAAAATATATATGTTAATGTAGCCGTACAATACATGTGACCTATACTGAAAGAAAACAGCGGGGGGACTCGACATTCTACTATCGGGTCAGGTCCTACCGTGAGGACGGCAAGGTCAAAAAGAAAAGAAAATACCTGGGAAAGGACCTGAAAGAAAAGGAACTTGAGCGATTGGAAAAAGAAGCCGACAGGGAGCTCAACATCCTTCAGGGGCTCCTATCCGATTCCGAAATTGAGGAGCTCGAATCTACAAGATCCATATATTCATCACAGCCGGAGGAGACCCGGACCAACAGATACGAGGCTTTCGTCTCGGGGTTCACGCACGATTCCACGGCGATCGAGGGGAACACCCTGACATTGCAGGAAACCGCCTCCATCCTTTTCGAGAGGATCGCCCCCCCATCTAAAGAGTTGAGGGAGATCTACGAGATCATAAACCACCGTGAGGCCTTCGATCATATCCTATCATACAAGGAAAACGTCTCAAGGGAGCTCATCCTCGAACTCCACGCTCTTGTTATGAAGGAAACGCTTGGAGACGACCTCGTATCGCAGATAGGCCGATACAGACTGGTCCAGGTATTTATAAGGGGGGTCGAATGGATGCCCCCTGCGCCTGAAGACGTGCCGCAGGACATGAAGGAGCTTCTCTCGTGGTACACGAGAAACAAACAAACACTCCACCCTTTGGTCCTCGCCTCTTACTTCCACATCGGTTTCGAGACGATCCATCCATTCGTGGATGGAAACGGCAGGGTGGGAAGGCTCCTGATGAATTTCATACTGCACAGGAACGGTTTCCCCATGGTCAACATACCCAACAGAAGGAAGCTGGAATACTATCGATGCCTGGAAAGGGCTCAAAACGATGGTGACCTTCGCCCGTTCGTTGAATTCATGCTGGATCTTATGAGATCGTCCGATCTTCAATTCTGATCAAATGAAGAGGGAAACAGCGTAAAAAACCAGAAGAAGCAGGAACATCCCGACCCCGAAGGCGATCAGACCGATGCCTTTCATCATGGAACGCTCTGTTCACCTTTCTCAAA
>JAUVLN010000002.1 GCA_030600725.1 Thermoplasmatota archaeon
TGGCCTTTCAGACTTGGATGAATACAAGAATGTTACAGATCCGGATAAGCCTGATACAGATGGAGACGGCAAATCCGATAAAGATGAACTCACAGGAGATTACAACAGCTCAGCCACAGGAATTGATGGTGCACCACCTGAGATCTGGGAGTTTGATTGTGAATATGCAACAAACTATGCAAGTTTGGGACCGCTTAAGCTCCCTTCAGGTGGATTGAAGGTTAA
Organism: Thermoplasmatota archaeon; assembly: GCA_030600725.1. Taxonomy (GTDB): domain Archaea; phylum Thermoplasmatota; class Penumbrarchaeia; order Penumbrarchaeales; family Penumbrarchaeaceae; genus JAGLEG01. The sequence goes on from JAUVLN010000002.1 coordinate 226, forward strand.
GGTCAAGGTCGGAGCCAAGGATATATTCGGTATATCTTACATCAACGTTGATATCACAGGTTTGGAAGATATTAAACTCTACACAAATAATGCCCAGAATGTATCCCATACATTTGAATGGTCCATATCAAGTGTAGACCAATACAAGCGTGTTTTGTTTAAGGGCTTCAAGATCAATGTATCCGCAGAGGACAGAAATGGCAACATAGGTTTCAAAGAAGATGATCTCCCAAGTATATCAAAAATGGTGATTGACTTCTTCTTAGGGCCACTGGTTGCATATGTGAATTTCATTAAGGAGCTGGTATCTGGTTTCCTTACATGGATAGATGATGCCATTAAATCAATGATGGATGTACCAATATCTATCTTTAGTACAATCATTTCATCATTCGTAAACATTGTTTTCGATTCAATAGGAAATATGATGGTAGCTTTCGATGAAAATGGTGATAATGGGATCGGATCAAGTATATTTTCCTTCTTTTTATCCGATAGTTTCTTAGTAATATTCATGTTTATATCTATTGTAATATCAGCAGTATTATTGCTTTGTTGTGGAATTGATTCACTAATTGCATTGGCGATTAAACTCGTTGTACTGTTAATTCTTGCAGGTATATCAGCAAATTCTGGAAAAGAAGATTCAAACATTGCAAGTTTAGATATCATTTTAAAACCATTAAATGAGTATATTGAATATTACAAGGATGATTTTTCTGAAGATTCCAAAGGGGTGGAAACAAAGGATGTCATCTACTGGCTATGGGTGTTTTTTAATTTAATTTGTTCTGGGGTTGCGATAGCAATTGGAATAAAAGGATTATCCTCAGCAATGCAATTATTTCAGGTAGGTAAAGTTGGAACATTAGTTTCAGTAATTGGTGGAATAATATGTGCCGCGATTGGGACGATTTTTACTTTGTTATCAATCGGGGCTAGAGCATTAAATATTTGGGGATTTTTAGAAGGAAATAATAATGAGATTGTGCAAAAAGCATGTGGAGCAATTGGAGGAATATTCTCTTGTCTTGCTGTATGTTTTGCACTCTTTGGAATATGGCCTCCAAATGCATATGGTGTAATTGGATTTTTAATATGTATGGGGGCAGGTATTGCAAATTTAATATATTTATTGCCAATAATCGATAAATATATAATATAGACTTAATAATATTATGGAAGTGAATCCATGAAATCTACGGTTTGGAGGGATAAGAATTATTCGATATAATAATAAAAATATAAGTTTAATAAGGATTACTAATGTAATATGTTATTTTTTGGTAATTAGTGGATTTCTAATAATTATTTTATCATTACTTATTTCAATAAAGGAATGGAATGTTATGCCATTATTTGTAATTTCCATATCAATATTCATTATCTTTTTATCATTTATATTTAAGAATAAATTTAATAATTATTTTGTAAAATATATTACTTTTGAAGAAAATGAGATGATATTGCATTTTTATAACAAGAAAAGAAGTATTAATATCCCATATGATTCAATAATCAGCATTTCTAAAAAGGAGGAAATTGAGGTATATAATACGAAATGTGAATTTATTATCTTTAACAATGAGCAAGGCGTAATATATTCCAGTATGTTTGATAGAGAGATTAATGATGAAATTAAATTTCTATTTAATAACCATAAAATGATAATGAAAAATAATTCTCCCTGAACTCTTCATGACGAATACGTAAGGAGGAATGAAGGGAAGCTGATCAGCGGAGGGAGACAATTTCCAATGAAATTGTCGACTTAGACCAATCCTTGAGAGAAATAACTGACCGTAGGATTGGTCGGTAGGAGACGTTTTCAGTATGAAAAAGGCGTGTAGGGGGCGGGTGAGTGCGACGAAATGGTAAGAATCCCACAGTTACAAGTGAGTAGGATAGGTCGAACGGTATTCTGAAGGAATATGTGACGAGGACTGTGAATTGCCAGTGAGGAGCAAAGGGACAATTATTAATTAGGATAAATCTTAAAATTCCAGGATAAATTGAACTAATCTACCTACATGTGTTATTGGGTTGCTCTCATCGTGATATAAATTTTTTTGATCATCTTGATGATATGTTATCAAATTATTGGCATTTTCTATTGCTACGGTTTGATTTGGAAATAGCATTTCAATATAACCACAGCCTTTCTTGTAATCTGGGATGAATCTCTCCAATCTTTCCAATAATTCATCATTGTCAATCCGGTGTCTGATTCTATCGAAATGGAAAAGGTACCATATTTCAAATGAAGGGTTTGAGAATCCGATATCAAAGGATTTGCTTCGAGATCTTTCAACAATCATATTAATATCGTGTTGAGTATTATTATCCTTATCAAATAAAATCCACACCTTATCTCCGGTTGTAATATTGATATGTTTTTCTTTCATGTATTTTTTTGCTTCTTTAAACAATGTGGCAGGGGCAGTTCCTTTTGCGTCGATAGAAATAATGTTCAATCTGGAATCTCTCAATTTCCCTCTAAGTTCTTTGAAATGTTTTTCTTCAGTTTTACCTTCACAAATAATGAGTACAATATTTCTATCATCTATTAATTTCTCTTTTCTTTCCTTTCGAAATTTCCTTTTCGGGAACCTATTCATTGGTTTTGTCATTAATACTCACCATCACTAATGAAAGGAATTGCCCCATATCTACCAGAAAGATATCCTCTCTCGATATTTTTATCCTTTCTTACATTGTAGTCGGAAAGTGAGAAGAGATTGGTTGATTGATCCTGATTCTTTTCTGTGAACCATATTTGATCTCTTCGGAATGAAGCTTGTTTAAGTAAATTTGTATTATGTGTTGTGAATATTAATTGAGCATTATTTTTGTTTAAATCAGAATCATTGAAGATATCTATTAGTGCAGATAACAAATGTGGATGAAGACTGTTATCAAATTCATCATATACTAAAACCTTTCCAAACATCAAAGATTCAAATATTAAACCACTGACATCAAATAATTTTAGTGTACCTTGTGATTCTTCACCTTCAAAATCAAAGGTTATTGGAATATTTTTCCCGTTTTCATCTATTCCTTTATGAATAGTATTTATTTTCGTATTATAGATTTTATTTATATTTTCATTTAATGCTCCAACCATTTTTTTAAAATCATCTGGAGCTTCGTCAGGAATATTCTCTTTTGTATATTTTTTAAAGGTTATATCTACATCTATGATTCCAGTATCAAGCTTACATAACAGTTCTTTCATTTGCGATTGAATTTTATCATTTTCATTAAAAATCTCTGCAGAATGTAAATGCATATATTGAGAATTTGAGGAAAAGGCCACAGTTAGATTTTCAACAAACCATTTCATAGCAATTTTTGTTTTTTCGTAATTCATATTTGCAGATCTTGATATATACAACATATTTTCGAGTGTATGTTTAGAGATATCTTTCTGCTCTTTTTCATCCGTTGTGAAGTGATAATTATCTTCAAGTCCATTTCTTTCAAATATAAGAGCAGGTTGTCCCTTTGGATAGAAATATAAATATTCTTCATGGATTTTTTCTTCTGTCAAAGAGAATCCATAAATATATAAAATCTCCTTCCAAATGAATGAAATTTCAAATTTACTAGGTTTATCCAAACAACCTTTGTCTAATTTGAAAGGAATTCTGGGGATTTTTTGTCCACTTTGATTTGTATGAGAGTTTATAACAATATACTTGATGAAATCAATAGCCTTTATCAAATTTGTTTTACCAGATGCATTTGGTCCATAAATTACTGAATTTCTTAGATACCTCTTTTTTTTCTTATAACTAATAATATTCTTTTGAAGTGATTTATCAGTTGATGCCATATTGCTGAATGTAACTTTCTCTTTAAAAGATAAAAAATTTTCGATTTTAAGCTCAATAAGCATTTTCTCACCTCTATACGATATTAGGCCTTATAATGAGATATATTCTCAATATCTGCCATGATATGGCGCCATATGGTGAGATAATTTAATCTCTATAAATAACTTTCGCTTTTACAGTCATTATAAATCGAAAAAAATCAATCCGGCAAGATATAATCCCAAACATATTTTCTGATCTCGTTGATGTCAGTTGAGAGCTTGTGAATTGGGACAACGATCACATCTTTCAGCCCTGGCCGAAGGTACTTTTTGGCCTTGTTGATTCTGTATGTACTGGTATGATGACCATCAACTTCGTACTGGATCATCGTTGTGAAATCCATCACATCGGCCATCCCACGGCCAGGGATCTCAACTTCCACATCGACGTTGTGTCCCATTTTCTCAAGCTCGAATACTATTGTCATTTTAACTACCCAATGTTTGAACGAGTCCATTTTCACTCTCTTTTTTCCTTTCATTTTTACATCTCCGGCTGACTTTTATTTTGATGGTGAGTCAGCCGGTGTAGACGCCGGTTGAAAAATACACAAAAGTGCCGGTCGAAAAGTGCAGAACCACCCCGGTGATTACCCTCATCGAGGACGGGACATGCTATCCGAAGAGGAGTGGTTCGATATGAGGAATGAAGGGGGCGGGGTTCGACACCGTCAGATGGGTGAATCAACACCGGCTGTATTTTCCTGTGAGATATTAGGATAAAATGGTATCATCTTGTCGATTATCTCCAAAAGGGTAATAAATATCATCACACTGGCCCTGATGGATCGGGTATCTTGGAGTGAAACAGGCGACACGGTAACAGGTTTGGCGGTTTTTCATTGCATTTTTCGGTGATTTCGGATGTTCAACACCACGGTATTTCGCAACCTCGATGAAACCTACAGAAGGGCTCCAGTCCTGAACTTCTCGGGAAAGGAGAGGATAGTCATCTTCAGCGACCTCCACATGGGGGACGGGGGCAGCACCGACGATTTCCGACTCAACTCGGATCTCTTCAAGCACGTCCTGGAAAGATACTATCTCGAGAGGGGGTTCAAACTCATCCTCAACGGCGATGTTGAAGAGCTTCAAAGATTCCTTTATACGAATATCAGGGAAAGATGGAACGATGTCCATTCCCTGTTTCAGAGGTTTCAGGAGGATACAGGCGCCTACAGGATCTGGGGAAACCACGATCTTGACCTCTCCTGGGCCCACATTGGGTCCGGATTCCACAGGGTCTACGATTCGCTGAAGCTGGACATCTCCGGCAGGCAGCTTTTCATCCTTCACGGGCACCAGGGGTCTCCGCTACTGGAGCGTTTCCACCACTTCAACAGGTTCGTGCTCAGGAACGTGGCGGAGCCGCTGGGCATCCGGAACTTCAAACTGGAGTTCGATACCAAGGAGATAACCGCCCTGGAAAGGCGGATCGCACATTTCGCCCGGAAGATAGGCATGGTCACGGTCATGGGCCACACACACCGCCCCCTTTTCGGGGTTCGATCGATGATCCCCGGCCTGTTCAACAGCGGCTGTGCGATCGGGGACAGGGGCATCACCTCGATCGAGATCGAGGAGGGCAGGATGTCCGTTGTCCACTGGTTCGACAGGGTGAGCTACCTGAAGAAACTCTGGAATATCGACCCCGACTCACAGAGGATCGGGAGGACCGATTACCACAGGTCGATCCTATTCACGGGCCGACTGGACGATATCATCGGATCCAATCTGCTCTCATCCCATCTTGGATGATATGGTGAAACGTTTAATGACGAGAAATCACATCATCGACCATGGCCGAAAGAAGATCTCCCATCCTCAAAGCATGGGCTGCCATCTCCTTCGGAATGGGGACGCTGTTCATCTTCACGGGAGTGCTCACCAGCGTGATGTTCGACGACTCCGCCGTTTCCGAGGATCTGGGTCCCGTGGGTGGTTTCTCACTGCTCTCGGTTATCGGCGCCATGCTCTGGGTTCTGGGATTGATCCTGCTGATCCTCAACATCCGGGGAAAGAGGGGCGGGAGATGGGCTGGCCCCAAACAGATTTTCCTCAAGGGAAGGAGCAGATATCGATGCGGAACATGCGGCACCTGGTTGGAGGTTAGGTACATCGATTATCATGAACGTATTCGCTGCGACTGCGGGGAGGAGTACGACATGTACCAGGAGTTCGATGAGGACCAGGGTGGAAGGGGAAAGAAGCTGAGATGAGAAAAGGGGGATTGTGTGATCTTATAGGGATTCGAGGTGTTTTGAGAGGCGTTTGGCCAGGGCACATGTGGTCATTATCGACGGAAGGCCGGGAGGTCTCGGGATAACGCTGCAGCCGCATACGTAAAGGTTATCGATCGAGAGTTCACTGGCAAGAGTGTCACTCCCGGTGCCGGAACCCACGATCAACACACCATACATATCATCGGATATGACACATCACCCCTTTTCCCCCCAATTACCAATATGGATATTGTCGAGGAGGTCCGATGCAATCATGGAATATCCCTTTTCATCGAACACCTCCTCACCTACTCTACCGAGAATAAAGGCGCCCAAACATGCAGCGTCGAATGTGCCCATCCCCCTCCCCATCAATCCCGCGCAGATGCCCGCGAGGACATCCCCCGTCCCACCGACCGTCATGGCTGCGGACCCCGTTGTATTGTACCTGCGGCTGACCTGCTTCCCATCTACCCTGAAGGATACATGTTCCCCGAGGGAATGGGGCTCAGGGGTCACGATAAGGTCCACAGGGCCCTTCAACAACGTAACAACACCCGAAAGGAGGGAGAGGCGGGATGCCTCTTTGACCAGGTCTTTCCTGACCTTTCCGCCCCTTTTCCCCAGATCCAGATAAGGCTTTTTGAACAGCTCATCGCTGTCGGAAAGGCCGGAAGAGGCCAGCAGCTTTCTCAGTTCACCTCTGTGAGGGGTAACGAGAAACGGCCCCGCCATGGTTGAGAGCTTCTTTTTCCATTTCCACCCCTGGGAAAGCGAGTTCAGGCCATCTGCATCGATCACGCATCTCTTCACCTGCTTGATCGAATGGGAGATGACCTCATTGATCAGCTCCACGGTCGAGCCGTCGGTGCCCGCTCCCGGCCCAACAAGGACGATGTCGGCCCATTCTATCAGCGGTTTCAGCTGGCCCATTACCTCCGGTCCCAGAACGAATGGGTCGTTCGTATCCAATCGATCCACGATCAGGTCGGGAGAATACGAGGAGACCACATCGAAAAGCCCCTTTGGTATCGCCACCCTCACGAGGTCCGCACCTCCCCTGAGCGCTCCCAACGCCGCCAGGGAGGGTGCACCGACAAATGGCCCCCCTCCGACCACCAGGACCCTGCCGCCATCGCCTTTTCTGGAATCGGGATCGCCACGGGGAAATCGGTTCAGATCCCCTGGACCCACATGTGTCGCTGCCTCCTTTGGTATCCCGATATCGACGGTGATGATCTCACCGCACCTGGGATCCGGGAGGCCTTTCAGGATCATTGCCTCCTTCATATCGTGGAAGGTGATCGTGTAGGCGGCATCCACACAGACCTTGTATCCCAAACCCGTGGGGCTGTCCACCGCCACAACCCTCTTCTTCTCCGGGAAAAGGGAGAGCACACTGGCGTATATCCTCCTGGGGGCCCCCACGGCTCCCGCACCAAGCATGCAGTCGACCACAACGTCCGATCTCTTAAAAAGGGGGGAAAGGCCGTTCATCTCTATCCCCCTTCCCAGGACAAGGACCCCCACATCCTTGGGAAGCGAGGAAAAGGCTTTTCTGGAGAGGTCGCTCCTGATGCTCTTCGGCGGTTTCAACAGGAGTACCCGTGTTAAGATGCCGCTTTCGGACAGATATCTTGCGGCAACGAAGCCATCACCACCATTGTTGCCCGTCCCGCAGACGAGCGTGATGGATCCGCAGTCCGGATAGAGATCTATTACATTCTCCGCAACGCTCCTGCCCGCGGCCTCCATCAGGTCATCAACCTTCACACCATGCCATGAGCTGTTCTCATCCAGTATCCCAACCTCTGATGATCGTATCATCGGCAATCACTCCAATATGGTGGCATCCACCACCTCAACGGATTCGATCTTCATGGTCTGTACGGCCTCCGGATCGCCCAGAAGCTGTGCGGCCAGTTTATCCGCCTCATCAAGTACACCTTCATTGGGAGGGGGCCTCACCGGCCTCGCCTTTCTCACTGGGTCGGCCGTGATGGAAACGGCTTTGAAAGGCACCTCTTTTTGACCCTCTGACGGAGGTGGCCCGCTCTGACCCTTGAACTTCCTCGTGTACAGGAGATAACCACCGAGACCCATACCGACAACAGCAATACCGATCAGGGCCCATTTCAGGTAGGCCATAATATCACCGTCATCCCCCTCCCCAGGTCTGACCTTGACCTGTACATCGCCTGTCACGGTCGACCCATCGTCCACATCCACGGAGATCGTCACCTTGAGGATCTCCTCTTCCGACACCGTCCCCAGCCTGAGGGAACATTTCAGATCCCTGCTCTGACCGTTTTCCAGAATAAAACCGATCTCGGTACGGTTTATCACCAGCTTATCATCAACCCCAAAGGTGATGGTGCCTGACTCCCCCACATTTCCCCGGTTCGACACCGTGAAATTGAGATCGATAGTGTCCCCGGACCTGCCGGAGATGGTGTTGCTCTCAGGCTCCACCAACATATCCCTGACCTTTTCCAGGTGGATGGTCAGGTCCAGCGTTTCCTCCGAACCGGCCCCCATATACGCAACAACCTCGATGGGGTAGCCCTCCTCCTTCCACATCTCTCCCTGCCCGGGGCTCACGCGAAGCACCCTATCCTCCCTCTCGCCCCCACCGATCTCGAAAGGGGCCTCATCAAGCTCCACTCCCCATCCGTCCGGACCATCCGCCAGTAGCTCTACGGTCCGATCCTCAAGGGTAGGGTTGTAGACCGAGAGATAGAAGGTAACCTGCTGATATGATACCGGGAAACCGTAGCCTGACCGACCGGCCGTCTCGGTCCCTGTTCCCTCTGAAAGGGAGAAGGGGGAAGATGAATCATCAACCACCAGCATCTCGATCGAGAGGGATCTCACCTCACTCTCCCCCACCTGCTTGCAGTTCACCTTGAATGTATATCTCCCGCCGCTATCGGATGAGGGCACATCGATATTCAGGTATACCATAACGGATGAGGACCCCTCCAGAACAACCTCGTATCTGGTTCCGCTGATCCCTCCCCCGGATGCCTGAAGATCGAATGACCACCCGGATGGAAGGGACTCGAGCCACAGCTCGAACGTCTCGGTATCGTTCATCAGATTGGTGAGCTCTATGGTGAAGTTCGCGCTCATGCCGGAGAACAGGGCTTTCTCCGATGGACCATTCATGGATATGCCGAAGGTCGCCTCTGCCATGACCTCGATCATGCCCTTTGAGTCATATGTCCTGTCCGCATTACGGGACCTTGCCTCCAGGGTGATCTCCTCCATATGTCCCGAGGAGGCCGAGAACGGAACATCCACGATGAACTCTACTGACCCCTCCTCACCTGGCTCGATGTCAACGGGTTCAGGTGCTACCACATTCCATCCGGATAGGGACGATCCTGTGAACGATACTCGATCCGTGGAGCTGCCCCCGTTCAACACATTCATACTGAAAACGGCCTGCTCACCGGCATCCACCTGTCTCGGATCCGGATCCGGCATGGTCAGGAACAATCCAGGCGACACCTCGAGCGTGGTGTTGAAATATGATACCTTGCCCGAATGACTGCCGGCCCTCAGGGAGATCACATATGTCCCGGAGGGGATCGGGTCTATCTGCTGGGTGCGGTTGAAATAGGCATATTCCTGGCCGCCGCCGGGTGTCGGGCTTCCCGATTGATTGAAGATGTACGCGTCCCCTGCCCCGATCATACTGATAGAGACCTCTTCCACATCGTATGCGCCAAAGAGGTCCCGGACCCTCGAATAAAAATAGACCTCCCGGGTCTCAGGTGGGCCGTTGGGAAGGATCTCCGTTATCTCGCTCCCATCAGCCGATTCCATCCTCATCCAGAGATCATCCTCCGGCATCGGATCGCTCATGAAGGATAGATAGGACCCTATGCCGGAGATGGATTGATAGGAGAACTTAAATCCAGGAAGCGTCCCCCCACCTTCTAGGGACATGACCAACCTGATCGTGGACCCTTTTCCCAGGGATGTCCTGAGGATGTTAAGGGGAAAATTGCCCACTGAAATTGCAGCCCCATCGAACTCCCCGGAGGCGATCAATAGAGAGGTATCCTCGATCGTATCCTCGTAGAGTTCAACGGTGAGGACCAGGTCCTCGCTAAGTGCATTGATGTTCACACCCTCAAGGTGAAGCAGGATGCCATCAGAACCCATGGGGCCGATTTCAAGATCACCGGTCAACGGAAATGTCAGCACGTATTCCAGCGACTGTCCAGCGGTAATCACATCAAAAAACACTTTCGCGGACTCCTGTGGTGGTAGGGTACTCAAACTCCGGTTGCTGTGAAGATACAGATTTACCTCAAAGGCCGAAGAACCAGAGACCCCCTCCACATCCGGCAGGACCGTTATCATAGAGAGGAATAGGACCATGACCACTGCAGCCGGGAATAATACCTTTTTTACCAATCATATCGCCCCTTTTCTCTCACCATCCGGCGCTGTCGCCCATATAGTGCATATCGTGGTCTCATATAATTATGATTTTCCTTACTATCCGCAATGGAGATATAAATGAAGTCGCATAAACCGATTGGTCCAAATATCCACACTTGACGTGTCATGGAGTGTTTCAGATGAGCACAAGACGGATAGAGCACCACCCGATCCTTGAAGTGCCGGTCAGGAAGGAGGTCACCTTCAACTGGAACGGGGCAGCCGTGAATGGATATGAGGGGGAGATGCTCTCCTCCGCCCTGATCTCCAATGGTGTGGACATATTCGGGCATCATCCAAAGGATAACAGCCCTCAGGGCATCTTCTGTGCCAACGGCCAATGCGCCCAATGCCTTGTCATCTGCAATGGAAAACCGATCAAATCGTGCATGACCCCCCTTATCGAGGGGATGGAGGTCAGGAGCGTTGAAGGATTGCCAGAAGCCCCGGGGGAAGATGCACATGTCGAAACGCACGACATCCCGGTCAGCGATGTGGATGTACTGGTGATCGGAGGGGGGCCGGCGGGCCTCTCCGCCTCACTCGAGCTGGGCAAGCGGGGCGTCTCCACCCTTCTGATCGACGACAAGGACAGGCTTGGGGGAAAGTTGGTACTGCAGACACACAAGTTCTTCGGATCGGTGAAGGATTCCTTTGCGGGGACCAGGGGATATCATATAGGGGAGATCCTTGCCCATGAGCTGAGCGGCCATGATAGCGTGAAGGTCTGGACCGGGACTACCGCAGTGGGCGTTTTCTCCGATGGTCTGGTGGGCCTGATGAAAGGCGACCGGTACCACCTCATCAGGCCCAAAAAGCTCCTTGTCGCCGCGGGCGCCAGGGAGAGAATGCTGTCGTTCCCCGGTAACACACTTCCCGGCGTTTACGGTGCGGGGGCTTTCCAGACCATCGTGAACAGGGACCTGGTCAGGTGCTCGGAGCGTATCCTGATCATAGGCGGGGGGAATGTCGGCCTTATCGCCGGATATCACGCCATCCAGGCGGGAATCGAGGTGGTCGGTCTGGTGGAAGCGCTTCCACAGGTAGGCGGTTACAAGGTCCACGCGGACAAGCTCTCGAGGCTAGGAGTTCCCATCTGGACGGGGCATACCATCGTCGCGGCCCATGGGGATGAGAGGGTTGAGTCGGTTACCATTGCCAAACTTGATGACAGCTGGAAGGTCATAAAGGGAACCGAGAGGAGGTTCGAGGTCGATACCGTTCTGATCGCGGTGGGACTGGCCGAGGTGGATGAGTTCTTCCACAAGGCCAGGGAGTTCAACATCGATGTTTTCTCCGCCGGGGATTCGCAGGAGATCGCTGAAGCGTCGGCCGCCATGTTCTCCGGGAGGATCGAGGGGTTGAAGATAGCGAGGTCCCTCGGCCTTGATATCGGGGAGATACCCCCGGAATGGAACGAGAAGATGGAGATCCTCAGGTCCAAACCGGGACCCATAAAAAAGATAGAGGCCCCCGACGATGAGCAGGGGGTAATGCCTGTAATCCACTGCGATCAGGAGATCCCGTGTAATCCATGCTCTTCCGTGTGCCCCAAGGGATCCATCAACATGGAGGGGGGAACGATAACCGGCCTTCCATGGTTCGACAGTGAAAAGGGGTGCATAGGCTGCCTGAGCTGTGTGGGCATCTGCCCCGGCCTTGCGATAACGCTGGTCGATTACAGGGATGACCCTGATCGGCCGACCGTGACCCTTCCCTACGAGGTATGGAGGGACGAGGTGGAGGTGGGGAAGGAGGTGCCGGTCCTCGATGAGGACGGAGGAGTGCTCGGGCGCTACAGGGTGGATAGGGTCGTATCCGATCCCCGGTTCCCCGGGACGCTGATGGTCCAGTTGAAGATGGAGAAGGGAGTGGCAAAGAAAGCGGCCGGGGTCTGGTTGCAGGAGACAGTGAGGGACCCCAGCGGCCTGTACGAGAAAGAGCCACTTCCCGATGAGGCCATTATATGCAGGTGCGAGAGGATCACGGCAGGGGAGATAAGGGAGGCCATAAGGGGCGGTATAAGGGATATGAACCACCTGAAGGCCGTTACCAGGGCAGGCATGGGCTCATGCGGGTCCAAGACGTGCAGGCCGATGATACAGAGGATCTTCAGGGAGGAGGGAATAGACCTCGGCGAGGTCACGGACCGGACCGATCGGCCTCTGTTCGTCGAGGTGCCACTTGGCGCGTTCGCGGGTGTCGGGGGTGATGATGATGGGTGAATACGATGTGATCATCGTCGGGGCGGGGTCTGTCGGCGCTCCAACGGCCGTGTCCCTGGCCGAGGCAGGTATAAAGACCCTGGTCATCGACAAACGCCCGTCCCCCGGCCAGGGGGAGAACAAACACGCCATCGGAGGCATCAGGGCGACACATTCCGATCCCGCGAAGATAACGACATGCAAACGCTCTATAGAGATATTCTCATCATGGGAGGGGAGACATGGCGATGATATCGAATGGACCGATGGGGGCTACACCTTTCCCGTCTATCGGGAGGCAGACGAGTCCGCCCTGAGATCGATCCTGCCGATACAGAAGGAGTTCGGCCTCAACATCGATTTCGTTGGCCCTGATAGAATCGCCGAAATCGTACCGGGCATCGATCGACATGACCTTCGGGGGGGAACATTCTCTCCGGATGACGGCTCCGCTTCACCCCTGCTTGCCATCAGCGCCTTCCACGAACAGGCGGTGAGATCGGGCTGTAAGTTCAACTTCAAGGAGAGGGTTGAAAGGATCATCACGGAAAAGGGCGAGGTCGCAGGTGTACGGACGGATAAGGGGGAATACCGATCTCCGGTCGTTATCGATGCGGCGGGGCCATATTCCAGGGAGCTGTGCTCCACGATAGGAATAGATATACCGGTCAGGCCGGATTCCCACGAGGGTGCCATCACCGAACCCGTTGAGAGGTTCTTCTCCCCGATGGTGGTGGACCTGCGTCCCGGACCGGGATCGAAGAACTTCTATTTCTATCAGAACCAAAGGGGGCAGATAGTCTTCTGCATCACACCGGACCCGCCCATATACGGAACGGACGGACGGGAGACCTCGGTCTTTCTACCCCAGGTCGCGAAACGGCTGGTGGGGCTTCTGCCCAGACTGAAGAACATCAGGGTAAGAAGGGTATGGAGGGGATTGTATCCCATGTCCCCCGACGGCTCACCACTTGTCGGCTGGAATGAAGAGGTGAAAGGGCTGCTGCACGCCACGGGCATGTGCGGCCAGGGTTTCATGATCGGCCCGGGCCTTTCCGGGGTTCTGGCCAGGATGGTATCTGAAAGGCAACAGCCCGAAGATAGCGTGATCTTGGATGGGTTCTCCCCGTACAGGAAGTTCGGGGGCGACGAGGCCCTCAGGTGATCAGGGTACCCGCCTTCCCTTTGAGTGCCTGATACCCTTCTTGAACGGAGGAGATCACCACCCTCTTTCCACCGCCTTCCAGGAACTTTATCGCGGATTCTATCTTTGGCCCCATCGAACCTGCGGGAAATTGGCCCTGCTTGAGATAGGTTCTGGCCTCATCCAGGGAGATTTTCCCGAGCTTCTTCTGGTCCCTGGACCCGTAATTGAGGTATACGCCGTCGATCTCCGTCATGATCTGCAGGGTATCGGCACCGATCTCTATCCCCAGTATCGCAGAGGCTCTGTCCTTGTCGATCACCGCATCCATCCCCTCCAGCCTTCCGTCGTCCTCCTTGAAAACAGGGATCCCCCCTCCCCCTGCGGCGATCACTATGACGCCGCTCTCGACGAGCAGCCTGATCACCTCATGGTTGATTATCTCAAGAGGCAAGGGCGAGGGTACCGTCCGCCTCCAACCCCTCCCGGGGTCCTCCTTGACGGTCCAACCGTTCTCCCTTGCCAGGTTGTTCGCCTCCTCCTTCGTGTAGAACCGTCCAACGAATTTCGTTGGATCCGTAACAGATGGATCGTTCCTGTCAACCAGGATCTGTGTGACGATCGTTGCCACCTTCCTTTCGATACCATTGAGATGAAGGGCGTTCTGCAGTGACTGCTCTATCATGTAGCCCATTCCTCCCTCGGTATCCGCGTCCAGAATGCCCAGGGGCAGGTCAGGCGCCACCCCCCTGGCCAGTTCAGCCCTCAGGAGGGCGTTCCCCACCTGCGGACCGTTACCGTGTGTGATCACTACCTTGAACCCCTCCCTTGCCATCTCGATGATGGGCGGCAGGGCTTCCCTGGTGTGCTTGAACTGGTTCGCGATCGTGTCCGGGACGCCGGGACGGGAGATGGCATGCCCCCCGAGTGCGACGACCACCTTTCTTCCCTTCAACTGCATCTATCTGACCCCGCTCTCGAGAGATAGGGAGAAGTTGGAGGGTTATATAATACTAGAGGAGGGGTTCGATCAACGATCCATTGCGATCGACCCCTTACAATTCAGGCATTTCATTTAATATAAGGAGACCATAGAAACAGGAGTTGTGATCGCTATGTTCGAGGATATTGACCCTGATCTGGAGGCCATAAGGCAGAGAAAGGCGAAGGAGCTCAGGGAGCTTCTGGATGGTGAGGCCGTTACCAAACAGGTATTTGACAGGCCCGTGGAGGCAAACGATAGGAGCTTGCAGGATATCATCGCCAGCAACGACCTCGTCATAGTGGATATGTGGGCACCCTGGTGCGGGCCCTGCAAGATGATAGGGCCGATCATCGACAAACTGGCCATGAAATACAAGGGCAAGGTTGTATTCGCAAAGGTGAACGTGGATCAGAACCCCGTTATCTCCGGCCAGCTCGGCGTCCAGTCCATACCCACACTGCTGATATTCAGGTCGGGATCCCTGATCGACAGGAAAGTGGGGGCGCTTCCGCAGCAGGCCCTGGAGATGTTGATCGATCGGCTTCTTTGAAAGGTTCACTCCTCCGGGAGGAGGCCGGTATCCCTACCCACCTTAACCACCGCAAATATGACGAAGGCGGAGAGGAGCAGGGCCAGTATCAGCACAACGAATACCGCGTTGATATCCAGAGCCCGTTCGGATGGTGCTTGATCCATCCGGATCGGCTCCCCAATCACAACATCGTCCGGTTCGACATATACCCACACCTCCACGGTCCTGAACCCATCCTTTAAGAGGTGAACGGTTTGATTTCCATATGTTGATCGAAAGCTAAAGGTGCCATCCTGTTCAGTGAAGAATACAGTTCCATCATCGAGTTCGATCTGAACATTTTGTATGGGCCTACCGCTTATGTCAATAACCTTGCCTTGATATTTGCCCACATCAATGCATTCGAAGGTCCATTTGGTACTTGCCATATCGTTACCAGCAAGGTCCTTTCCTATGACGTGGACATGATATATGATATCAGGCCTCAACGGTGTAGTTGGTATGAGGTACACTGTCCTTCCGGACCACTTGATATACCCATCGACATCATTGACTGCGATCAGAACGGAATCAGCATCCATCTCCTCAGAGAACTCGAATGTGATATTGGTTCTCGTAGGTACGTCGATCCCTGTAGGACCGTAGTATCTGGCCGTGGGACGTACACGATCGATCGTGAACCTCACAGAATCTACATAAGATCTCCCCGATGCACCATATGCCTTGACACGGAAGAAATGCTCTCCTTTGCCCAGCCCAGAATATAACTTCTCCGTCTTCTGACCTACCTCTTCGAAACCGGATCCGTCGATCTCCACCGCATAATACGAGACCGAATCCCCCACCCATTCTATGTATATCGAGTTGTCGTTGAGAACGTCATCGGACAGAGGGGTGATGATGTTCACCCAGGGATCGGCCTCTTGAGAGCTCACGTTGGAGCTCCCGTTGAATAACAGCGTGAATAATAGCATCAATAAGGCTGCAGTACAGGCTATCGAGGTCCTCAAGGGTAACTCCTCACGGCGTTATACCAATGGAACAAACCCTTTTCTATTAATAGATTACACACCCGTGAACCGTTTCACATGTACCGATAATATCTAATAAGTAGGGGCAGCTGTTTATAATAATGCGATATCGCGGTACGGGAGGGAGAGGCTTCTAATGTCGTTGTCCATAAAGGGAATGAAGGAGAGACGGGCCGTTTCAAAGGTTGAGGGCCTGGAAAGAAAAGGGGACATCAGGGGTCTGCTGATGATGCTGTCCGATCCTCATGAGGTGGCCGTGCTGAAAACCATACGGGCCCTGACACACCGGACCATCGCCGGCGGGACGGATTGGATGGTCGGTTCGGGGGGTACCGGTACGATGTTGTACCTGCTGGAGAACCGGAACCCTCACATCCGCAGGTACTCCCTGGTCATCCTCTCCGCCACCGCAAAGGAACAGGGGCCGGCGATCATCGTAAATGCGGGGGGCCTCCAGAGGATCATCGGGGGATTGTCCGATGTGGATAGGGATGTCAACCTATTCACACTCGACCTGCTTAACAACATCGCAGGCGGGGGATCCACGGACCTGCTCGTGTACTCCGATGTACTGCCGGCCTTGAGCAAGGTCATGATATCCGCAGATCCCCAGGTCTATCACTCCGCTTTGAACCTGATAATGGCCCTGTGCTCAAGCGATCTCTCGGCCGAGCTCACGGCGAAGGGTGTCGTCAGGGTACTCTACATGAAACTGGACAATTTTCCCGAAGAGGAGAAGGGGGAAACCATGGCCGTTCTGGAGATGATCATGTCCGCGCTTGGGTACTCGGACCTGAACGTCTTCAGGCAGAATTACATTCATCTGGAGGAGGAAGCAACCCATTCCATCCCGGATTACAACGACCCGGCGATGATCCAGGCCCATTCGAAAGAGCCCGTGTACACGGAACATCAGACCGAAGGAACGGAAGCGGAGTACACCGGGATGGATACCTTCGAGCCGGAGGACAGGGACGAGGAGTACGTCCTGTACAACCAAGAGGTACGGTTCTTTCCCTTCAACATACTCTCCGAGAGGCTCAAGGACATGAGGAGGCTAATGGACGAGGGGGTGATCACGGACCTTGAATTTCAGAGGTTCAAGGTGGAGGTCCTGAACGAGGTGAAGAGGACGATCAATCTGGAGTGTCTCAACTGCTACAGGGTCCTCGAGGTGCCGGTGAACGCATCATCCGGGGAGATCAGGAAGGCCTACAGGAAGGCCGCGGTCAGGTACCATCCCGACAAGGTAAACAGCATGGGGCCCAAGCTCAAGGAAGTAGCGTTAGAGGAGATGACCAGGCTCAACTACGCCAGGGATATCCTCATGGACCTGGAAAGGAGAAGGAAGCACGATATGGAACTCATGGGATCGACGACATAGATCCTGCCCTGATCTGTTCAACAAATGATAAATAGTGAGATCCAATGGTCATCCTTATTAGGCTGCCCTACTTCCCGGGATCCGGGCAGACGCAGAGGCCGACCGGATGTTAGGTAACTCCACCATACTTCTGTACATCCCCTCACTGATCCTGATGGGGGTTTCATACCATAATAGAGGCAGGTATACACCGCTTATTCGGGGTGGGGGTACGGCCCTTTTCGGCCTGTACTGGATAACCCGGATCCCGGCTTTTCTGGGAGGGCCCGAGCCTGACATCGTGAATGCCATCATGTCCCTTCTGGGGGTGTTCTTCTTCCTCTACATATCATATCATTTCCTGCTGGACTTCAGGTGGGGTGAGGATACCAGGGCCCTCGAATGGGTGATGCGTACCTCTTTCATCACCGGCTTGGCATATTTGATGTTCGAGAACATTCAGATCACACAGGGTGTGATCATCTACGTGGTTGCACTCTTGACATTTTACGTATTGCTCCTTTTCGGACACGATCTCACCATGGAACCAGGGCTTCCCACGGAGATAGGGGATGGGGTAACGATCTTATCCGCCGACCCCAACGATATCGCCATCACCATAGTTTTCGCATGCACCGCCGCCCTTGCGCTCTTCCTGTTCAGCGCCGCAATATTTGCGACCGAGACCAACAGGGATGAGTGGCTACCATGGGCGAGAAGGGAGATCAGGCGGAACCGAAACGGCAACCTCTTCCAGAGGTCCAGAAGCAATGGGATACTCAATATGATGAAGCTCTCCGACAGGCAGAGGAAGTGGGTGGCATTCCTTATCGTCATACCTATCATATTCATCACCAACATCCTCAGGAACGTGGGGGTGATCGCCGTTGTGTTCGGAGGGATCATGGACTTCTATGTCGCCCACAATTACTATGCCAAGTTCATGTCGCTGGGTATGATGATGTTCCTGACCTGGGTGCTGTTCGAATTTCTCCCGGAGCTCCAGGAGAACCTGATCGGGCTCTTCGATCTTACCAAACGGGTCAGGAAGGGGATGATAAAAAATGGACGGGTCGATCTGAAATACCTTACGAATAAGGGATCATGAGAAATGCATTGGATTCAAAACCTCATCCGGATCCGATGAACGGGATCGAGGAACAGGTTGACCTTCTCATCACCATTTGTTCGATGTTCGAAATCAAGGTTGATATGCTTCAATATCTGCTCTCTCCTCCATTGTAAACGGGCCCTTTCATTGCAATTTCAACGATCCCCTCAGGAGTAATGATCTCAACATCTTCCGAGTAAAAAGGAACCTTGCTGATCAAGGCCTTCCTGCAGTCAAGGTCTTCAACCTTGCCGAGAAACCTGCCGATATCACTTTTTTTCGTCTTCCCCCATTTAACTTCCCCGACAAACACCGGCCTCTCTCTCTTCATGATCAGAATATCGATCTCCTTTTCTGAATCCTTCAACCATGCCTTTGTGCCGCCAAGTACCTGGGCCATCAGATCCGCCAGCATATCTTCAATGGCAAGGTCATGTATCATGGATAGTGAAGGTCTGATCTCTTCCAGGGAGGATCCAAGGTCCGAAATACGATATCTCGATTCAAGATAGTAATATGCCCTTATCGGAAATGAGAGGATCTGGTAAACGAATTTCTTTGATCGGAATCTGGGGATCCTTTCCAGTAACCCCATCTCCACCATCGTTTTCATGAATGGGACCACACTCGAAGATGACGGAGATGAAACTAGCTCTCTCGAATGCAGGATGTTTCCAATCTCCTTGTAATCGGTATGGCCTTTCCCCAGAAGAGAGAGTATTGAGGAATATATCTTTGTGAGCTCCCTCTCATCCTCCGAGAACACCTCTCCTATCAGTCCCGGAACGGTGTACGGCATTATCTCCACCATGGATCTTACAAACCCACTGGCCCGATAGAACTCGATGGTCCAGGGGTCCCTGAGAAAAGGCCCATATTCGATGGCTCCAACAGGACCCATGGTAGGAGATACAGCGTTGAGAAGGTCCACCGGAGTGATCTGTTCTATCCTGATCGGCATTAAAAGTCCAAGTAAAGGGGAGTTCCTTCCAAGGATCTTGTTTGCCACCCTCATGCTCGATCCCGTGAGGATCAATCTACCCATCGGGTGGACTCGCGCAATATCCTCCAGTATATTCATTGGAAGCCTCTGAAATTCATCGATAACTACTGTCTTACCCTCCTTCAAAAGGGAGATCACACCATTCCTGAAAACCTCAAGGTCCCCTATCTCGTTGACAAGATACCCACGTGCCGAGATGGAACGGTTCAAACGAACATAGAAATTCGCATCGTGTGGGACGAAATTATTGATAAGGTAGGTCTTTCCGACCTTACGTCTCCCGAAGACCAATGACCAACCCGGATTTGAATTGATCCGTTCCGCCTCCGACCGGGGGACTGAGATGTGAACCATGATTCATGAATGGGGATTCACATTATATGAACTTTTTCGATCAATCAGTGATTGTACCCCCATCCAGCCTAACTTTGACATATGAATTAAGATGAGTCCCAAAGTTAGGCCTCTCCCAACATTGACCGGCTCATATCATATTCGATATGTCAATGTTGGGATCCAAATGAAAACGAGATACCTGGATCACCACTCCTCATCCAGAAGATAATCCTTGATATCCACTTTCCCTAGCGCGATCCTCAGCTCCACAGGGGTCAATATCACTATGCCTTCCCCGGAATAGGATCTGTGATCGTCTATTGCTATCCTGGGGCAGGCGGTGGAGACCACCATGGAAAATCCCAGCGCTTTGATCTTCATCGGGGATATGTGATCCATCACGATCGTCTCGTTCTTTATACCCTTGTTATCCAGTTCCTTTGATAGGGACCCCGCCAGGGAGGACCTCTTCTGACCCGGTTTCTCGCAGAGGATGATCCCGACCCTCTCCCCCTTGTCCATAAGGTTCTTGGCCCGGGTTATCTGCGAATGGCGAACCCTGATAAAACGGTCCATCTCCCGGGCCTCGAAAATTGATATCCGGCCCGTCATCGGGTCCAGACAGTAGACGTTCTTTCGGATCGAGAAGAACATCCCCATGGGATGAAACCTGCCTGTTCCGATATACAGGAACGCCTCAACTTCAGAAGCGATCGACCTTGCACAATGGAATGAGCATCCCAGAACCTGCCCGGGGAAGAACTCCCTCTTTCCCGGTTGGCCTATCTGAACCATCTTTCCAGCCATCTTGAGCATGACCTTGATCTCATCGAGTAGGTGTATGTGCTGCACCGTTGTCGCCAGGCCGATCCTATCCTCCCTTACACTTGTTAGCAGTTCCCTGATCCCTTCATTCAATATCTTGCGGTCCACCTTCATTCCCACGGGGAAGAAGTGGATCGGCATTGAGGGATGCCTTTCCATGGATGGGATGTCGGAATGGCCCAGATGGATCAACGCATCCATCCCCATGTCCGCGGCCTTGGAAGAGGAGTTGTCACATGCTCCGAAACATGGATCCCCGTCCAACAGTATGCTGGCATCAGTTGCCTTCTCCAGTTTCTCGATCATATGTGGCGCCCCTCTCTTGAGGCCCTCGGGAACCTGGACCAGGATCTTTTTGTATCCATTTTCCCTTATTACCCCGATCATTTCATCCAAGTCGATATTGAAAGAGGGGTAGATATCGCTGAGGTCCATGATGGAGTAAAGGCTTATGATAGATGATACTATGCTTTCTTCATTCTCCTTACCCTCTTTGCGATCAATTTATTTATCTTCCTGTACGACGGGGGCGGGCCCGTCCTGACGCTCTTTCCGTCGATGTACAGAGCATCGCTGATCCCCCATTCGTACAATACATTCCTGTCGGATGTATCGTATTGTCTGAAGATCACCCTGTCCCCGAACCCTGCGGCTGCCCTCTTTGCCCTTTCATTTACAAGGTTCTGGGCAAGACACCATCCGTTCACGAACGATGAGACGGTCACCTTTCCTGGAGTGGGCCCCGCGAAAAGCAATTTATCTGAAAGATTTATATCACAAAACAAGAATGTAATGACATGATCCGGAAACTTCGAATTGAGAATTTCAAATCAATTAAAAAAATGGAATTATCACTCGGTAGGATTAATGTGATCATCGGTTGGCCGAACTCGGGAAAATCAAATATTCTGGAATCGATAGGCGTTTTATCATCTCTTGGTCATGACCCCAATCGTTTGCAGAACTTTGTAAGGTTCGACAAGATGATCGATCTCTTCCACAATCAGAACACACGTGTTCCCTTCGATATCGCAACGGATCTGATCGGTATCAATGCAGTATACGACGGGTCAATGATCAATATGTTCGTCCAGGACAAAAAGAAGAAATATGGCCATCATAAGTTCACAATGGAGGGCCATCATCAAGGATATGACGGAGAAGATAATAATGAAAAATTCAAGAAATTCAAGTTCTATATTTTTGATCCGAAAGTTGAATTTTGGCAGGAGGGACCCAATTACCTTCAACCGCCATCCGGAGATAATCTTCCCAATATAGTTTTTTCCGATGATGAGATCTCAAAGATCATGAAGGATATCTTCAATTCATTTGGATATAAAATTCTGCTGGATCCCTACGAGAAGAAGATATCACTTCTGAAGGAGACCAAGAATCTTACTGTTTCATTGCCCTATCGGATCTCTTCGGAAGGGCTGCGGAGGTTGATATTCTTCAAGATCGCGGTGAGATCAAATGAGAATTCGGTAATCACAATGGAAGAACCGGAATCGAATCTGTTTCCCTATTATATTTCCAATTTCGCAGAATCTCTAGGGATGGACAAGGGTACGAACCAATATATCATTTCAACCCACAATCCATATTTTCTGGAATCGATCGTTGAGAAAACCCCCAAGAAGGATCTGAGGATCTATTTTTCATATATTGAAAAATCGGAAACGAAGGTCAAACTCCTTTCGGAAAAGGATATCCAAAACCTCCTGGAGGGGGATCCATTTTTTTCTCTGGATAAGATCCATTTCAGGGGATGATTGACGATGAAGATCTCCACAGAGTGTTTTACCGATACATATCTGATCGAAAGATTGCTTGAAAAGAGCGGCTATTCGGAAGATCTTGTCGTTCACTCAAGGAAAAAGCTTGGTGTTCTACGAAAGGTAAGTGGTTTTGGTCACTATGTGGGAATGATAGACGAGGATCCCGAGAACATTCAATCTTCCGATCTGGACAATTATGAAACCATCAGAAGCGAAGATTCAATGAGATTGCTGAGACGGATCGGGGATGAAACAAAGAAAATCATCGTAATATGTCCTGTGCTTGAAGTCTTCCTATTCGAAGCCGCAGACATATGTGGGATCGATCCCGGCATCTACGGGTTCATTCCAGACCCGTTCCATGTACATGACAACGTTCATATCCTTCATGACAAGGGATATCAGGATTTCATCAACGACCTGATAGAAAGATCGGATAAAATGGAAATGTTGAGGCAATGGCTCCTGGAAATATTGAATTTGAAGTGAGAAATCTACAGTTTCCTGACCCTCTTTGCGATCAATTTATTTATCTTCCTGTACGACGGGGGCGGGCCCGTCCTTACGCTCTTTCCGTCGATGTACAGAGCATCACTGATCCCCCATTCGTACAGAACATTCCTGTCGGATGTATCGTATTGTCTGAAGATCACCCCGTCCCCGAACCCTGCGGCTGCCCTCTTTGCCCTTTCATTTACAAGATTCTGGGCAAGACACCACCCGTTCACGAACGATGAAACGGTCACCTTTCCCGGCGTGGGCCCCGGATCCTTCTTCTTCCTGATCCATCCGGGGGGACATGCATCTTTCACGAATGGTTTCCAGAGGAGAATGGCCCCCTTCATGTTATCCACCTTCCTGTAGCCGTGTTTCCTGAACCAGGATGCCTTCATCCAGAACGGCAGGGAGATCCCCCATGCGGCTATCCCCTTCCCCCCCAATTTCATCACATCCTCTTCAGATGCCTTCAGAAGGGCCTTTCCCATCCCCTTCTTCTGGAAGTTCCCCCTTCCCTTCTTGTATCCGTGGACCCAGATGCAGTAGATGAAATAGGAATCCCTCCCCTCCACGAAGGAGTGCTCAACAGGACCGTACTGGATCATTCCACCAACCTCCCCCCTGTCATCCAGTGCAAGCTTTACACGAAGCCCTTTTGCCTTCATTTTTTCATACCATATACTCCTTCCGGGACCGGCCTCCCTTGCTTCATCCGACCAGTCCTCGAGACACAGGAAATACAGCTGTTCATGTTCTTTCGTGAGATCAATAACCTTCACTTTATTTCCTCCGAGATGAAAATGGGGCACTTCGATCGGTCATCTTTCCTAACAATACCAGTCTTTTTTGCCTTTCAGGAATTCTTCCACTCCTTTTTTCTTGAGCCTTCCCAGATTTTTCAGATTTGCTTCGCCGTGGTTCACCTTGAGGGAATCGAGTTTATCGCAGGTCTCGATATCGTCGCATTCCCAGCAGCCATCGATGTTCCTCTTCCGGCAGCATTTCCTTATCTTGCAGAAAGGGTTGCCCCCACCGCCCCTGCAGGCACTATTGCACCGCAACCTGACAAGCGCACCCAGGACCTCATAACACTCCCTGTAATTATCGAACTCCTTGAAGGGGATCCCCTTGGCGATCACGTCGAACCTCTCCTTCCTCAGCTCCTTTCTCAGGTCCCTTGCCATGTCGGCGATCCTCCCTTTGTAACCGAAGCAGTCGCCGCAGTACAGCCCGCAGTATGCAACAAGATCCGTTTTCTCATCCAAGAAAATCCCTCATATCCATTCATCACCCATAATCGTACCAACCATGGTTACATGTTTTTTCAATATAAATCCATCCTGTAATTCATGTTCCGCATCCAAACAAAAAGGATATGTAGAATGTCCGTTATTCAAACCTTGAGCGGTTTAAAATGGACTCCACCGATTTCAGCATATTGAGGATCCTGAACAGAAACA
This sequence comes from Thermoplasmatota archaeon, assembly GCA_030600725.1. GTDB lineage: Archaea > Thermoplasmatota > Penumbrarchaeia > Penumbrarchaeales > Penumbrarchaeaceae > JAGLEG01. Next base: position 25,056 of record JAUVLN010000002.1, read on the forward strand.
GCAGGAGATCCTATCTGGATATCGGGAGGGAGATCCATCTCTCGGGAACAGCAGTGAGGAGAAGGGTGGAGGATATGGTGGGATCTGGCCTCATCCTTGGCTTCAGTGTCCTATTCGATCCGGCGCTTCTGGGGTTAAGCACCTGCATAGCCAGTGTCAGGTTGAGGGGAGAGGCCCCAGGGAAGATGATCATAGATGAGATGGGCAGGATAGGAAACGTTCATTTCGTGACCTGTGCGACCGACAACACCCTCACCCTGCAGTTACATTATGCGAATTCAAGAGAGCTGGAGAGGGCGATAGATAGGATAGGTGCAATAGAGGATGTGGTGAACGTGGACACCGGCATACCCAGAAGCCACCTATCCACGGACATCGCCCCATCCTCACTGGACTGGAGGATAATAGATAGCCTGAACCATGATGCGAGAAAGAGAAACCATGTCATCGCAGGGGAACTTGATGTCTCCCCGAAGACGGTGAAGAGAAGACTGGACAGGCTTGTCAGGGAGAAGGTGATCACCTTCACGGTGGATGTGGACCTGTCCAGGGCAAGGGACCTGGTGATCTATATCCTTGCGGTTGAACTCGAGACCGGGATCAAGAGAGAGAATATCTACAGGGAGATAAAAAGAAAATATACAACGATCTGGAGCGTCGCCGGCTCCGTTCATCCATCGATCATCCTCTTCATGTACGCACAATATCTGTCGCAGATCGAGGAGGCCGTTGAGGGAATTAAAATGATATACGGGGTCAGGAGGGTCCATGCCTCACTGCATACCAGTTACCATAGTTTTCCGGATTGGTTCGATAGAAGGATAGGGAAGATGATCGGGAAATAGGCAATGAAAATCCATTCTCACCCAATCTATCGTCGCTAATATTATGAAGATTGGGCTGGTTTTTTTCAAAGATAACGCTTAAAAACTGTTGTCTTTGAACTGTTTAATTCTGAAAACTTCTCACGTCGTATATATTTAGGTACGAAGCTTCCAGACCTTACCCAATTTATCGTCAATGAGATATTGAAGATTGGTTCGGCTTTTTTCAAAGCTTAAGCTATATAATGAACACTTTGAAAAAAGTGTGATAGGTGGGGGACAGCGATCCTAAGTTCCCAGTGGGCTCGCGCACCACAGTACAGAAAGGAACGCTGGTGGGCTTAACTGCCGGGTTCGGGATGAGACCGGGTGATCCCCACCGCTATGACCGTCCACCCACCTATCTGGAATGTATTTTTCTCGATCATATGTGAACTGTTAAACGGCTGAGCCAGAGGTCGTAATGCGACATGGACTGTTAGTGGTGGCGGGCTGAACACCTCGGCGAACCTTGGTGCGTACACCCCCACTCTATCAAACCGATCTTCTATCGGAGTCCTTAAGATCTCTCTTTTTGAGGGAGGCTTCAAGCTTAGATGCCTTCAGCTTTTATCCTCTATGGCGTGGCTGCCCAGCAGTGCTCTGTCGAACAACTGGTAAACTAGAGGCCACGACCCCTTGTTCCTCTCGTACTAAAGGGACCTGCCCCTCAGAGATCAAAACACCTCCAAAAGATAGCAACACACCTGTCTCGCGACGGTGTAAACCCATCTCACGATCCCTTTTAATGGGCGAACAACCCCACCCTTGGCAGCTGCTGCACCACCAGGATAGGAAGAGACGACATCGAAGTAGCAAGCCTCCAGGTCGATGTGAACTCTTGCTGGAGACAACTCAGTTATCCCCGAGGTAACTTTTCTGCTATCAACCTCCCTCAGAAATAAGGATGGTTGGTTCGTTAGGCCCTGCTTTCGCATCGTGAACATTTGTGGTGCATATTCACGTCAAGCCAGCTTTTGCCCTTACACTCAACGGTAGATTTCTGACCTACCTGAGCTGACCTTTGGGCGCCCTTGATATCTTTTTAAGGGCGTGGCGCCCCACCCAAACTGCCCATCTATAGGTGTCCCACCGAGATGGTAAGCTGTACAAAACGGAAAGGGTAGTGTCTCAACTGTGACTCCACTCAGGCTAGCGCCTGAGGATCGACATCTCCTACCTACTCTGCACATCCCATTCCGTACAGCAGCTACAGACTGCAGTAAAGCTCTACGGGGTCTTCGCTTCCTTTTGGAGGGTACTGGACTGTGCGCCAGTAAGTCACTTTCATTGGGTCCGACGCGGGGACAGCGGGACTCTCGTTGGGCCATTCGTGCAAGTCGCCAATTAAGCGACAAGGTATTACGCTACCTTAAGAGGGTCATAGTTACCCCCGCTGTTTACAGGTCCTTCGTCCGGTTGGAACCGGCTTTCAGATACCTGCACTGAGCAGGATTCAGCGGCAATACACATCCTTTCGGACTAGCTACCACCTATGTTTTTATTAAACAGTCGGAGTCCCCTTGTCACTGCGACCAGACATTCTCATGGCTGGCACCCCTTCTCCCAAAGTTACGGGGCTATTTTGCCGAGTTCCCTTGCCTGGATTATGCCGACACGCCTTAGGCTTCTCACCTAGGGGCACCTGTGGCGGTTCTGGGTACGAACATTGACGCTGTAACCACAAAGATTTTCAATGGCACCGGGGATAAACTAAAGTTGAACTAGTCAACCTCATCACGATTTCGCCGGGTTCTCATCATTACGATTCTTCCCCAGCATATACGCTTAAACACGCAGACAAGCGTGCAAAGTTTACCCAGATGCGTCAAATTGTGGACAAAGGCGGCAACGGTGTAGGAATATTAACCTACTTCCCTTTCGATATTTTCAGTTAAGAAATACCTTAGGATCGACTAACCCTCGACTGACGAACATTGTCGAGGAACCCTAGCCCCTTCGGCGGTACGGATTCTCACACGTACTTTGCTGCTACTCATACCAGGATCCTTATTAAAACGCGGTCCACTGGATCTCACGACCCAGCTTCTACCCAC
>JAUVLN010000029.1 GCA_030600725.1 Thermoplasmatota archaeon
AGAGCAGGATGCGCTACAAGAGGATGTATCTCGGAAACGATGAGGCTCCGAACATGGACGGGGAGGCGGGCCTCGGCCCCCTGAGGCCTCCCGGGGGGAAAGGGAGATACCACCACGCCTCCAACATGCTCAAATGGGTCCTGGTCACCTGCTTCGGTTACACGGGGTACAGGAACGCGAGGTTCGGCCGGATCGAGGCGCACGAATCGATCACCGCCTACGCCAGGGAGCTGATGCTCCGGGCCAAGGAGGTTGCGGAGGAGAGTGGGTTCTCCATCCTCCACGGGATAGTGGATTCCCTCTGGATAAAGGGACCCCTTGACGGGGCGGACGACGTGGCCGAGACGATCGAGAGGACCGTGGACATCCCCATATCCGTGGATGCCAGGTATAGGTGGATCGCCTTCCTCCCGAACAGGGCCAATGGGGTTGGGGCCCTGACCAGATACTACGGGGTCAGGGACGACGGGGAGATCAAGGTCAGGGGGCTGGAGATAAGGCAGCACTCGACCCCGAAGTTCATATCAAGGCTTCAGACGGAGGTGATCGAGGCGCTTGCGGCTTCCCCCGGAGCGGAGGAGGTCCATTCGTATATTCCCGACGCCTTCTCCGTACTCGGGAGGTACGGGAAGATGCTCAGGAGCAGGGAGGTCAATCCGGCAGACCTGGCGCTCACGATAAGGACCTCCCGGACGCTGGACGAATACACCACGAATTCCGAACACGTGGCGGCGATGAAGCTCCTCAGGAGGGCGGGTTTCGAGGTTAACGCGGGTCAGAAGGTGAGGTTCGTGGTCCTTGACCACGGCTCCAGGAGGCCGGAGACCAGGGTGTGCCTTCTCGAGGATGATATGGAGGGGGTACGCTACGATGTGAACAGATACCTCGAGCTATCCGCAAGGGCGGCGGCATCCGCGCTGTCCGTTTTCGGCATAGACGAGGCACAGGCCCTCAGGGGTTTGAAAGGCGTGGAACAGAAGCGGCTCATGTGACCTGGCTCCCGACTCAAATTATATTATAATTAAAGGGGGACAATATCAACAATACACAATCATTGGTCCGACCAAAACCGATAGCAATCAAATACTCACCAGTTTTGGTCAAGGATCCTATCCCGGCCAACGTACAATGTAGCAGTAAATTATATATATGTCCTTGTTCTATACTACCTTAAGTTGTATACTGCAACGAAACAACCCATATGAGGTGATAAAGATGTTTGATAATAGGAACAACGCGATAGTCGTGCGGAAGCACAGAAGGCCGGGCCTGCGCCCGTTCTATTTCTCGTCCGATTTCGACGAGGTATTCGAAGGGTTCAGGGACGAGATGGAGAAGTGGGTCAGGAACCCGTGGGCGGTGATGGAGAGAAGCCCCATGCTCAGAACCTATCACAGGCAGAACATGATGCCCATGGACTTCAGGGACGCGGGGGACAGCTACCTGCTCTCCGTTGAGCTGCCCGGAGTGAACAGGGAGGATGTGAAGGTCAGGATGGACGACGACATCCTGACCCTGAAGGTGGAGGGCAAGGAGGAGAAGGAGAAGGTGGAGGGCAGGGAGGAGAAGGAGGAGAACTTCCTCATGAAGGAGCGCTCGACCTACGACTGTGAGAGATGCCTCCGCCTGCCTTCCGAGGTGATGGCGGACGATATCAAGGCCAGGATGGAGAACGGGATATTGAACATCACCATCCCCAAGGCCGTTCCGCAGGAGAAAGAGGTGAAGGAGATCACCGTGGAGTGATGGATGTTGGCCCGATCCCGGGGCCTTACCTGATGTGCCGGGCCGAAGAGAAAGGCCCGGCACATCGTTTTCTTTTTAGCACCCCTTCTTTTTAGCATCCCTTCCGGTTTTTTTAGTCCATCCTCACCCCCTACTACATTATATACCAGGAAAAACTGTTAAGTAGATGTACCGGAATTCTTTATTAACAATACTCTCTAAGGGTATCCGATAAACTATCTCTCTTGGAAGGAGGTGTAATTCTGGTTTGGAGTAAGACCGCCCCGTACCTGCTGTCAGTTCTAGCTCTCATAATGCTTCTGTTACCCGGCACGACGATCTCGGGCGACGGGGAAGAGGGCGTCGATACCGAAAATGAGGAGACCCTCGGGGCGTACACATCCCGGCCCACCCATTTCGTCCGCAATGATGGTCAGATAGATAACGACGATGTGATCTTCCACTCCGAGGGCGGGCCCCTGCAGATAGCGTTCCTCGAGCGCGGTCTGCAATATGTCATCGTTGACGGCGAGATCGGTTTCAGCTATTTCGTCTCATTCGACGGGGCCAACCGGGCGTCCATCGAGCCCTCCGGGATGACGGATGGGATCAGCAACTACTTCCACGGCTCACAGGAGTCGAACTGGATCACCGATGTCCCCCACTACAAAAGGATAACATACAGGAACGTCTACGATGATATCGACCTCTCCTTCCACATCCAGGACGGCAGTCTCAAATACGATTTTATCGTATATCCCTCCGCAGATCATTCGGACATCCGGATGATATATTCCGGTGCTGACGTCAGGATGGATGGAAAGGAGCTACTGATCGACACTACATTGGGCCGCATCGTGGAACGGGCTCCAGTATCCTATCTCACCGATGGTACGGCGGTCCCCTCCAGCTGGACGATCTCGGAGGAGGATGTCGTATCATATTCCGTTGGGCAATACGATGCCTCACAGACCCTTGTCATAGACCCTACCCTGAAATACTCGACCTATGCAGGAGGCGGAGGCAACGATGAGGGGTATTCGATGGACCTTGATGAAAAGGGCTTCCTCTACATTGGAGGCATGACCTTCTCGAACAATTTCCCGACCACGGCCGGAGCCTATGACACATCCAACGGCGGCAGCGGAGATGCATTCGTGTTCAAGCTGAACAGGAGCGGGGACAGGATCATATACTCCACATATCTGGGAGGTTCGAATGCTGATTACGGGTTCGGCCTTGCTGTAGATAGTTCCGGCTCCGCATATATCGTTGGCTCCACCCTGTCGACCAATTTCCCCACAACATCCGGAGCATACGATCAACAGATGCAGCAGTATGGACAGAACAGAGACATCTTCGTTACGAAACTATCCACAGGCGGCAACTCCCTTGCCTATTCGACATTCATAGGCAGGTATAGCGACGATGTGGGCAGGGGCATCGCGGTGGACAGCAGCGGATACGCATATATCACCGGCTTCTCCTCCAGGCCCTGGAGATGGGCCCAATACAACTATCCCACAACCTACGGAGCATACGACACCACACACAACGGGCCCAATAACGGGTATGACGCGGTCGTCACCAAACTCCACCCGAACGGGGGATCCCTCGTTTACTCCACGTTCCTCGGGGACGATCACGATGATGAGTACGGTTATTCCATTGATATCGACTCCTCGGGAAATGCCTATGTTACCGGCAATACCGAATCGAACGGGTTCCCGACAACATACGGCACCTTTGACCGCACCTTCAACGGGGCGAATGACGTCTTCGTCACGAAATTCAACTCCGCTGGAAGCGCCCTCTCGTTTTCGACCTATCTCGGAGGATCGGGAAACGACCGGGGATATGACATAGAGGTTGATGACCGGGGCAGACCTTACGTTACCGGGGCCACAGCATCGACCGGATTTCCAACAACGGCCAACGGTTATCAGCGTACCCACCAGGGGAGCACCGACGGGTTCCTCACACTGATCGCATCTAACGGTCGCTCGCTGGTAAACTCGTCCTATATCGGGGGTACAGGCCATGACGAGGGGACCGCTCTTGCCATCGATAACGAGGGGTTCGTTTATATTGCCGGCCTGTCGAGTTCTTCCAATCTTCCCACCACAACAGATGCGCTCTACTCTTCAAGGTCGGGTGGATACGATGCTTACGTCATGAGGATGAACATGTCGGAGGGGGGCGGGCTGAACTATTCCACTTACCTGGGAGGATCGTCGGATGACCTTGCCGTCGGCGTCGAGGTTGATAACGCACACTCCATATATCTGACCGGAAGAACGGCTTCTTCCGGGTTTCCCACCACATCGAATGCATACGATACCACCTATAACAACAACAACGATCTGTTCGCCTCCAAGATACAGTTCAACGACATCACTCCCGGAAACCTCTCCGCGACCCCGGGCATATTTTACATCAACCTCTCCTGGGATTCCCCACCCGACCGATCCGGAGGCGCCTATGGTTTCCTGGGATATACCGTTTACAGGGGGACCTCCTCTTCATCCCTCTCCCAGATCGCCCGGGTCGACAGTCTCAACTGGTACAATGATACGATAGTCCGGTTCAACTCGCGGACCTTCTACTACACGGTCACCGCCAACTTCAACGTTCTTGGCGAGGGATATCCATCCAATCTGGTGAGCGCGGAACAGATAGTTCCACCCCCGCCCCTGAACTTCGAGGCCACGCCGGGGGACCTTTCGGTCAGCCTCGATTGGGACGTATTGGACCAGGTCTACCTCGACATGTTCGATGTGGAATACACGGTGTACAAGGGGCTGTCCCAGGCCTATATGTTCAAGCAGGCAGCGCTCGATGTGACGGACAGTTACGTCGATATCAACATCTCGAAGACGCCCCGGCCCTACTTCTACCGCGTATCCTACACGTTCGACACGATGGGGGAGGGGATAAAGTCCCCTATCCTTGAGGTCTGGCCGAACACACCTCCGTCACCTCCCACCAATCTCACCGGGGAGGCATTATATCGAAATAACAGTCTCTCCTGGGCCGGTCCGGAGATATCCGGAGGCCATCCTTTAACGGAATACCGGCTCTATGCTGGAGATACATCCGAGAACCTTGTTCCAATAGCGGTCCTGAACCTCTCGGTCACCGATCATGTCGAAACTCCGGTGGTTCCGGGAAGATACAGATATTACGGCGTCTCCTGTTCGAACATACTGGGGGAATCCCCGCTCTCCGGGATAATGAAGATAAAGGCTGTGTCGGTGCCCTCTGCTCCGAGAGCCCTCATTGCAAAACCGGGGGACGGCAGGATAACCCTTGCATGGGAACCTCCGGAGGATACGTGGGGAGTTCCGATCACCGAATATTCGTTGTACGGCGGCCCATCTCCGGATCCACCGACCATACTGACCACCCTTGGATCCAGCCAGTTGGGCTTTGTCGATACCGTCCAGAACGGAGTTGTGAAGTACTACCGTATATCGGCCTCCAACATCCACGGTGAAGGGCCTTTTTCCGGCACCGTGGACTCCCTGGCCAGCGGCCTGCCCGGAAAAGTGGAAGGCCTATCCGCCGATCTCCTTCCCCACGGCCTCATCCTGACCTGGGGAGACGTCGATTTCGATGGCGGATCGCCGATAGAGGCATACAGGATCCACAGATCCGACACACCCTATGAGGACGGAAGGGCCCTCCTTGAGAATATCCCCTCCGGCACTTACGAGTACGAGGATACATCGGTAGAGGTGGGAACGACATACTATTACTGGATCTCGGCCGTCAACGATAACGGCGAGGGCCCCTTATCCAATATCTCATCGGCTTCGCCCGCGGTGGTACCTGGAAAGATAGACACGGTGATCATCGGTTCCTCACTGTTCAAGATCAGCCTGCAGTGGGAGGCCCCTGATCACAACGGGGGAACGGATCTCATCAATTACCGGATCTACAGAGGAACCAGCATGGCCGACCTCAGGCCACATCTTATCGTGGACAAGGGGACAACATCGAACCAGGATGATGAGCTTGACCAGCAGGTGAGATATTTCTATGCAGTTTCCGCCGTTAATGACATCGGGGAAGGGGCCATCTCGAATATCGTTTCGGCGGTAACAACGGGAGATCCTGACGGCCCGCATATAACCTACGCCGATTCGGGCAGATCATCGATCTCCCTGAGATGGGAACCTCCTGAAAACGACGGGGGTTCCCCTGTGGATAGATATCTTGTGGAACTGAAGGTGGAGGGGGTGGGGATCCACGAGGACCATGTAACCAAGGACACACAGATCACTACTGTGGGACTTGCGGAAGGTAAGGTCTACGCCGTTCAGGTAACCTGCATCAACAGGGATAACGGCAGGGGTAGATCCGATATCCTGTATCTGCTGGTCGGCGATCACCCCGATCCACCGAAGAGCATCAAACCCATGGGTGGGGACGGATACGTGAAGTTGACCTGGGAGGCACGATCCATTGAGAGCATACCCGTCACCTCATACCGCATATACATGGGCGATGGAGGCGAACCCTTCTTTTACAGGGAGGTCCCGGCAGAGGATCGGGAGCTGACCATCGAGGGATTGATCAACGGGGTAAATTACGGTTTCGCCATGAGCTCGGTCAACGAGAAGGGAGAGGGATCGCTCTCCACTGTGTTCTTTGCAACCCCTGTCGATTACCCTGACGGCGTGGAAAAACTCTGGATCGAGGAGAGCGGGGACGGATACATATCGATCAGGTGGGAGCCCGTCGATTACGATGGAGGAATGGGATTCGAAGGATACCAGGTTCTCCGGGGAACAGCATCGGACCATCTGATCAACATCCTGGAATTGACCACAGAGAACGAATTCCTCGATGATGATGTTGATAACGGGGTCCCGTACTATTACCAGATCAGATCGGTCCCGAATACGGGCGAAAACGTAGGTAAGAGCGAGATCATACAGGGGATGGCAATGGGTTCTCCTTCGAGACCCGGGAACCTCAATGCGGAGGGGGCCACGGACAGGGTATCGCTGACATGGATAGCCCCCGAAGATGACGGCGGTTCGCCGATCACGGGATATCTGGTCTACAGGGCGGTCGGTTCGGGTGAGATGGAATTGTACGCCACCCTTGGCCCCGTGGAGACCACATTCGAGGACCTTGACGTTTCCGAAGGATCGTATACCTACCGCATCGTACCATTCACCGATTTCACGGACGGCGACTGGAACGAGATCACCGTGGATATCCCTTCAAGGACAGGGATGGCCGCCGGGCTTGGAGCCCTCGCATTCATCCTGCCCCTGATCATCATCCTTGCGGCCATCCTCCTTCCCGGCATGATCAGGAAGAGGCGCGAGGAGAGGGAGAAACTAAGGATGGAGAGGGATGCCAAGGAGGCCCTGGAGAGGGAAGTGAATCTGCTCGCGACCAAGAGAAGCAGCCCGCTTCTTAACGGAGGTATCGGCACCCCGGGCCTTCCCCCTATAGGCCATCAGGCAGCTCCTACCATGCACACCCTCTATCCGGCGCACCATGCCCACGGCGGGCCCGTCGGTAACGGCAATGGGGATGAAGGCTACATACGGCCGCAGGACAAGAGGAGAAAGAGAAAGGATAGGTCCAAATTACTCAGGTCAGACGGGAAGTCCCTGTCGCAGAGGGGTGAGAGCGATATCGACGTTATCAAGACCATTAAAAAGGATGGGAAGAAGGAGGATTGGCACGATCACAGGCAGAAGGCCCTTGAGAGGGAGGCAGGGTCCACCTTCATCGGACATCAGAAAGATTACGATGAGAGTGGGATCATTGAACCTCCGAAGCAGGAGGAGATCGACTCCGTTCCGGATCTCGTGGAGAGCGAGGAGATCCCCGATTGGAGCGAGGCAGATATGGAGATGGCCTCTCCTCCTGACCCTGATGACCTCCACCCTGCACCCGATGTGGATAAGTGCCTCCCCCGGGAAGAGGAGTTGGAAGAACTCGAGGAGCTGGAGGAGTTGGAAGAGATGGAAGAGGTGGACGGATGATCTGTAAGAGGATCTTGCTGATCTGGATCCTGGTACTTTCCATGATCATCGCACCACTGGGCCTCCAGGAGATATCGGGTATCGATAACGAATATATCGAGGCCACCAGATCCGCGGGTGGAACAGTATCATCATTCGTGATCGACCATGATACGATGGACCTTATCGACATAACACATAATATCTCTCAGGACGGCGGGATAGGTCTCTCCATGGAGAGAAATGAGCCGGTGCTACTTGACCATCTCGAGGCATCCGGGCCCACCACATTCGATATGGGAAATGGACGATCGGTATGGAAACAGAACGGGATCATATATCTGGCATTTATCAGGAATGACAACGTTTCCGATTGGATATCCTTCTGGCTGATCCTCTATTACGAGGATGAGGGCGTATGGGACATACCTGTGCTTGTGAACAATTACACTTCAGCCTCCAAGGGAAAGGTCAACCTCCTGATCCACGATGATAAGATCTTCTACATGATGCAGGTACAGGGAAGCGTAGGGAGTGGAATAGTTGATGCAAAATGGGCACCCACCTCCAACTGGTATGATATCTCCGGGGCGGAGCTGACCAACCTGGATAGCTCTATCCAGGCCATGGACATGATCGACCTTGTGGGCCACGGACAAAAGGTCTTCGCCTTCTGGACGAGGAGCAGCGGAAAAGGATACTTCGCCAGGTTCGACATCGTCGATAGGGTGTGGAACAATCCCTCCATACTCCCTTTCGATGTCGAGAAGATCGCTGCCTTCTCCTGCGATATCACGGGCAGTTCGGCCATTTACGTGGTCTATCAGAGGCCGGACGATCACAGATTGAACATCAGCTCCTCCACCAACAATGGGGTCGGCTGGTTGGCCAGCCAACTGATAACAGATTCCGGAAACGGTTTCGATTCCATCTCCGTTGTGGAGTGTCAGGGGACGATCCATGTCTCATTACTGTACGAGGACAACAACTGGTTGGCATATACCAGATCGACGGATGGGTCCTCATGGGATGATATCCGGACACTAAGGGTCTTTGCGGACAATGGTTTGGATGGGGTACACTCGGCCCAGATCAGCGGCGACAGGTCCCAGATAGTGATCGCGTTCGAGGACGGGGGGGGAAGGGTCACCACACTTCTATCCGAGGATGGAGGGGAGACGTTCCTCGATTGGCACACATATGGAGATGGGGCCACACACTGCCCATCCCTGGATCTGGAGAAGAACCTTCTCATGATGATGAATGGGACCTCACTCGAGATACACGAGTTCGGGCTCTCGAACTCGGCTGACCTCCGCACCGTACCTCTGGTGTCCGCAGGGCTTTCCTCGTGGAATGAGATGGGAATAGAACTGGAAGGTCTCGGGGATTCCGGATCCGTGCGGTACAGGATCATCTCCGGGAGAACCAAAGATCAGATCCACCCCCCCTCCGGATACATTGATATCACCGATGCCGGTGCAGGAACGATAGATGGACGGGGTTATGACATCGTGATCGATCTGGAGGGGAACTGGACGGAAGGGGCCTCCCTTGTCGACAAGATCATCATCGATCTCCATCTTGAGAGGGATCCTGACCATCAGATGACCTTCATCGGGACGATGGTGAATTTCTCCACCTCTTTCCCAATGGACATTACCATATCCGGCGGCGACCTGGTCGCCTCATCCCTGAACTGCGACATCACATCGGGGGGGGTCGTGCTTGATTCGGATTTCGCCTCGGGGAGTGTGGTGATCGGGCCGATCTTCGCCGATTCCGAATGGCCCGACGTATTGGGGATTGCCGTCACCTCGAACTACGGGGGTTCCACGGCAAAAGCTGAACTGCTGGATGTTGAGATGGTACCTATACCCGGTTTCACATCCTCCTTATCATCGAAGGCCGAGAACATGGGAATGGTGAATTATATCAAATGGGAGGATAGGAACCTCGGGGACGTTCCGGTCACGGTAGAGGTCCTCTACATCAAGGTCATACTGATCGGGGAAACGGAAGGGGCCAGCCCCTCGCTGACATCATTGAAGCTGGCATATTCCCTTCCTCCCGTTATCAGATCGGTTGAATATCCTGTCAGGGAGATATTCCGGGGTGAACAGGCCGGGATCATACTTCACGCATCGGATCCGGAGGACCCGGAATGGGATCTCGGGATCCAACTTCTATGTCAGATACCGGGGGAGGGTTCCCCTTCGGATGATCTCATATCCGATGTGATATGGACGGGAGATCACTGGAGGGCGATCCTCTCCACGGACCCCACCGTTCCCGTTGGAACATATATATTCTGGGCGGAGGTCACCGATTCCTGCGGGATGTCCTCCACCGGTGAAATGCTGGAGGGGGGGATCGAGGTCAGGAACAATGTCCCCTATCCTCCATTCATTCATGCCTCTCCCCCCCATCTTCACGTCGATTCAAAGCTTTCCATCGTTGTGGACATACCGGGAAGCGATCTGGAGACGGATAGGGGCGATCTCACGTACACCTACCGTTATTACAACGGCGGGGACCTTGTACTTGAAGCACCGGGGGAGTCCCCGAACCATGATCCGGTCGGCCTCACCTTCGTCAAGGGGGAGATGTGGACCGTCCTTGTCTCGACCTACGACGGGATGAACGAGAGCGAGCCCGCCAGATTGAAAATGCCGGTCCTGAACACGGCCCCATCACCTGCCGGCAGCATCCCCGAGACGATAGACTTCTACGAGGACGGGAGGTCCGGGACCTATAACGCCGGGGAGTGGTTCGCGGACACCGACGGCGATACGCTCACTTTCGAGATCACCACAACCGATCATATATCGATCGTGGGAGAGGCGGGGTCATTCCATCTCACGGCCGATCCGGACTTCGGCGGTACGGGAACCCTCGGCGTGAAGGCTTCCGACGGAGAGGAGAACCTCACGCGGAAGATACCGGTATCCGTCGCCAACTTGAACGATCCCCCGATCCTTTTTATCGAGGGAAACGTCACCGTGGAACAGGGCGTTTGGACCTACATGGACATCAGGGGAACCGATATATCCGATAATGAGAGGGTTACCGTCTCATCGGATATCCTCGACATCATACCTTCCATCGAGGTGGGCGTGGACCTTTTCACCTATCCCAACGGATCGATGAAGTTCAAACCGACGAACGACATGGTGGGCGTCCACACAATAGAGGTCACCGCGACGGACGGTATCGTGAACGTCACCCGGGAGGTCACCATAACCGTGCTGAACATCAACAAGGGCCCCACGAAGCCCTCAGTAACGATGGACCCGGATGTCAGGTTCATCAAGGAGGGCTCCGGGATAACCTTCAGGGGACACTCGAATGACGAGGACCTGATCTGGGGCGACTCCCTGACCTACGGCTGGAACTCCTCCATAGACGGATCGTTGGGTGAGGGAGAGAATATCACACCAGCGCTATCCGTCGGGGAACACCTGATCACCCTCACCGTCACCGATTCCGGGGGAGTGTCTAACACCACATCGTTCGGATTCACCGTCGAGGAGAAGGAGGGGGCACGGGGCGAGGTCATGAGGACGACGGTTCTCATCGGAATAGTGATCGTGATCGGGTTCCTTGTCGGAACCCTGATCGGCATGGGAATCGCAGTCTCCAGGAGGAATAAGAGGGAGGAGGAGGACGCATCCGAGGGAAAAACGGCCACAAATGGGGAGAAGAAGGAGGGGGAGAATGTGGAGAAAACCGGTGATGGGGATAAGGTGGAAAAAGAGGATGCAGTATCCTCCGATAAGAAACCGCGAGGACCGGGCCAAATATCTCCCAAATAATAAAATCGATGACCCCTTCTCTGGAAGGGGAGATGACACGGATGGTCGAAAGCAAACTGATTGATCGGAAAGATGTGATACAGGAGGATACGTGGGACCTATCCCCCATATTCGCAGGGGATGAACTGTGGGATGAGGAGTTCCATTCGATCAGGTCCACCATATCGGATCTGTCCAAATACCAGGGTCGGATCGGCTCATCCGTTTCTGCCCTTGCAATATTCCTGCACCTGCTTGACGACATATCCCGCAGGATGGGGGACCTGTCCGTATACGCACACCTCAGGCACGATCAGGACCTGTCCAACGTCGTCTATCAGGCGATGAACGACAGGGCGCAGAGGCTGTTTGTAGAGATAGACACTGCAACCTCCTTCCTGGTCCCGGAGATCCTCTCAAGAAGCGATGAGGAGCTCTCGGCCCTCCTTGAGGAGGAGGAGCTCGGGTTCGCCCACGTCCCGCTCCGCAATATCATCAGGAACAGGGAACATTACCTCTCAGAGGGGGAGGAGAAGATCCTTGCGATGATGGGAGAGGCGCTCGATGCGGCCCCCAGATCATTCTCGATATTCAACAACGCGGACCTCACCTTCCCGACGATCAAGGATGATAGTGGTTCGGATGTCACGATCACACATGCGAAGTTCATTGGGCTGTTGATGAGCCAGGACAGGAGGGTGAGGAGGGAAGCATTCCAGGGAGTGTTGGGAACCTACGATGGCTTCAAGAACACCATGACATCCCTTCTGGACGGGGAGTTCAAGAGCAGGACGTTCATGTCACAGGTCAGGAAGTACCCCTCCGCCCTCGAGGCGTCGCTTGATGGTGATGAGGTCACACCCGCGGTCTACGGGAACCTGATAGATACGGTGAAGGAGTTCCTGCCGTCGCTTCACCGCTACCTGGATGTCAGGCGTAGGGCACTCGGTCTGGACGAGCTTCACATCTACGACGTCTACGTCCCTCTTGTGAAGGATTTCGACAGGAAGCTGTCGTTCAAGGAGTCCAGCGACATCATTATCGAAGCGTTGAGGCCCCTTGGTGAGGAGGTTGTCGGTATCGCCGGGGAGGGGTTCGACAATAGATGGATAGACAGATACGAGAACATGGGCAAGAGATCCGGAGCCTACTCCTCGGGATCCTACGACTCCAACCCCTACATCCTCATGAACTACGAGGGGAAGGTGCACGACCTCTTCACACTCGCCCATGAGATGGGGCACTCCATTCACACGTCGCTCTCGTCGAGTAACCAGCCACACATACAGGCGGAGTACAAGATATTCGTTGCCGAGGTGGCATCCACGACCAACGAGAACCTCCTCATGCATCACCTGAGAGATACATGGACCACGACGGATGAACAGCTCTACCTCGTGAACCATAACCTGGAGGAGT
>JAUVLN010000065.1 GCA_030600725.1 Thermoplasmatota archaeon
CTTCCGGCACCCTCTTCGCCATCGAACTGATCAACAGGATCGGGGGGGAGAGGGGGGAAAACGGACTTCCGCATCTTCTCCCCGGGCTCAACTTCCTCGGGGGGCTCCCGGGCCAGACCCCGGAGAGCTTCCGCATGGACCTGGAGCTGTTGAAGACAATATACGATAGTGACCTGATGCTCAGAAGGATCAATATCCGGGCCGCGATCTATCCACGGGCTACCGGAGGATATCGTACAACCTGGGAGAATGGAAAAGTAAGGAGAGCGTTCCATGGGTTCAAGAGGGAGGTAAGGGAAAAATGGGACCCCCGATTCATGAAAAGGCTCCTTCCGATCGGGACGATAATGAGGGGGGTTTTCATGGAGACATCGGTCGGAAGGACCTCATTCGGGAGACA
Source organism: Thermoplasmatota archaeon (assembly GCA_030600725.1). Lineage (GTDB taxonomy): Archaea > Thermoplasmatota > Penumbrarchaeia > Penumbrarchaeales > Penumbrarchaeaceae > JAGLEG01. The sequence goes on from JAUVLN010000065.1 coordinate 401, forward strand.
GATAGGGAGCTATCCCCTCCTTGTCGGCGTACCCCACACGGTGGATGAGGGATCCTTCGAGGATGTGATAATAACGGATATGGGGGCCAGGTCCGTCACGGGAATAACCACCCCGATCAGAATTTGCCGCATGTCGCTTGGTGACCTGCAGGCCGTTCCCGGGATCGGGAGGAAGAGGGCGGCATCCATCATCAGGAGCCGGCCTGAAACGATCGACGAACTGATCGATCGCGTTCCCGACCTGGCCTGGCTGAGCGATCACATAATACTCGAGAATTAGGAGCCATACCGTAGATGGGTTTTCAGAACCAGGTCAAACAGATATTTCATCACATATGAGGAATAACATTTTAAGGGTTCTCCACATAAGTACCAATACTAATCCGGTGGTTATAATGAAGATTTACCATTTCTCGATCGCCATGATCGTCCTGCTCTTGACATTGACCGGCCTCCCTGCCCTCTCCTCGGAATCGGGTACGAGGGGAGATTATCCGCAGAACCATGAGATCCAGGATTACGAGCCCTCGGCTGACGAACAGTGGGACCTTGACACCGCACAGGACGGATCCGGAAGGTTCTATGCGGTCTGGGCGGATAACAGGGACCTTCTGAACGAGGTGAGGTTCTCCAAATCCGCGGATGGTAACTCCTGGGGCGACGGTCATATGAACAACAACGACCTCGTCCTGAATGACAAGGGTGATACACTGCCTTCCGATCCTCACCCCACTATCGCAGCGGTTGGGGGTTATGTCCACTGCGTGTGGTTGGACACGTTCGGGGGCGATAGACATCTGAGGATGATCTCCTCCAACGACACAGGCTCCTCCTGGTCCAACAGCCTGGCCATCGAAAACGGACTTGGAGATATCACGGAACCTTACCTCAGGGCCACTCCCCAGGGAACACTCTGCCTTGTTTATGTGGAGGATCGTGAGAGGATAACCGGCGGAGACAAGCAGAAGGATATCATGTTCATGACCTCGAGTGACGGCGGTGGGAACTTCACGGAACCCATAAGGTTGAACACGGATCCCACCGACGAGGACCAGCTTCATCCCAGGCTATCCATCTCCGATGAGGGAGTAATAGGGGTCGTCTGGCAGGACCTGAGGAATGGCAATACGATCACCAACGAGAACAGCGATATCTTCTTCACCTATTCCGTCAACCAGGGCGCCTCATTCTCCCCGGACGTCAAGGCCTCCGTTGAGGAGGAGGATCTCAAACAGGAGAACCCTGACATCATCATCTCCGGGGAGGGTGACTGCATGATCGCCTGGGAGGAGAACGGAGACCTGGGTTGGAGGATCAAGTACACCCTCGGATGGCTTTCCGAGGATTCCTGGAACGGAACCTTCTGGGAAGCATGGAGGGGGACGGAAGAGAATTTATCCATCGTTAAACAGTCAATACCCAGGATAGGATATGTCAATGGGGCTTTCGCCCTTGCCTGGACAGAACTCGATACGAGGAACTTCCACCTGATCAGGGGAGGGTACGTATCCCGGGGCGGCGACACCGCGGGCCAGAACCATATAATCGATGACACGATCTCACTTGGTAATTTCACAAATCCTTGTGACATTTGCATTGCTGAGATGTACAAATACACCAATTCAGTGCACGGATACGGGGACAGGGCCCAGGTATTCTGGATCGATCACCGAACCGATCCGAATCCCGGAAACCTGATCGCCGAGGATGGAGATCCGTATACGGCAACGGCCAACACTGCCCAGGGTTATCCCCTACCCCCACTGAAGCCCGAATTACGGGTCATCACCAAGACATGGGATACGATAACGCTCGATTGGCCCATCTCCTACGACATCGAGTTCGAGGGTTACTACCTGGCCTACTCGGAGGGGGAGATGCCGATCCTGGACCGGTATGTTAACGACCATTTCTCCCATGATAGGTTCGAGAACGGATACACGATCACCGGTCTTGATCCGGATACGGAATACACCATCCGGTTGATGACCAGTGATGGGTTCGGCCACAGGTCCTTCTCCTTACCGATCAATATCACCACCGGAAGAAACCGACCCCCAGTCATCAACTTCCTGGAGCCGGATGGGAATAATGATGAGGCGGATACCCTCTTCACCATACGATGGACCTGTTCGGATAGCGAGGAAAATGCGAATGTTACGATCTTCTACGATGCGGACACGGAGCCTGGAGGACAGGTGGTTCTGTACGAAGGGCATTCCAATGACAACGGAGGTTACGGGGAGATCCTCTGGAACACATCCGGTCTTGAAAACGGCGCCTATGTCATCAATGCAACGATCTGGGACAGGGTCAACAGACCTGTCACGGTATACTCCTATGCGATAATCGTGGCCCACCCTCAGCAGTTCATCCACCACCCCAAGGTGGTCAGCGCTTATGTGGGCGCCGGGGGGAAGGAGACCGCTTTTGTGGATACCACTGTTATCGTGAACTTCGATAAGAACATGTCCATTGCCAGTGTGGATCAGGATTCATTCTATCTCCTCGACGGATCCCAGATGAAGGTGAATGGAGCGATCTCCCAGATAGGAAGTAGAAGTATAGAATTCGTTCCGGACAAGTATCTGAAATTCAGTACGGACCACACGCTGGTGATCACTCCGTCCGTAACCGATATGGAGGGCAACGGACTGGACGGCATGGGGGTCGGTAGAGAGAGCAGCTACAGCTTCGCGTTCAGTACCAGGGTGGATACACAAGCCCCGGTAGTGAGGGAGAGATACCCTGAATCCGGAGGCGCCGAACTCTGGACAGATATTTCGGTCAGGTTCGACCTCCCCATGGATGAGATATCAATAGATGAACAGACTGTGATCCTCAGAAAGGTGGGTGGGGATCCCATCTATCTTGAGGTCTCATACGATCCCGTTACATTCACCATTGTGGGCAAGCTCAACGCCCCGCTCAGGGAGATGACAACCTATAATATGTGGCTGAGCGGATCGATAACATCTTTCAGATCCGTCCCCATAGGATCCGCCATCTCATGGAATTTCACGACCGGTACGCCGGACCTGAACAAGGATACCGATGGAGATGGTGTCCCTGACGACCTTGACCCCTTCCCGGAAGATGCTTCCGAGAGCTCCGACCTGGACGGAGACGGCATAGGGGATAACAAGGATCTAGACGACGACGGGGACGGGATGGATGACGAGTGGGAGGTGAAGCACGGCCTGGACCCAAGGGATCCCAGGGATGCGGAACTCGATCCCGACGGGGACGGAAAGACGAATCTTGAGGAGTACATCGCCCATACCGACCCGAATGAGAAAAAGAGTGAGATGGACCCAATCATCGCCTGGGCAGTTGTGGGCATCGTGGCCTCGACGATCATCGTGGCTGCGATAGCGTACGGGTTGATCCAGAGGAGGAGGTTCGAGGAGAAACAGGCGAAGGGCTTCTACAGGGAGGAGTGATCGCAATCGACCTACGGGACAATGACATGAAGTGTGGAGATCGTGTATCAAGTACCCTTAAATCCAGATAGAAATATATATAGAAGAACACTCTATTTATGGCCCATTAGCCGAAGGCATTAAAGTGCCGATCGGTTCTCGGAGGAAGATACAATGAGGTACCTGATACACGGCCTGGTCGCTATTATGATGATCGCAATGGCCGTGGTCCCCATGATCACCGTGGAGTCAGAATCGAAGATGTCCTCGGTACCGGATGCTGGAGGATACAACTGGATCGACAGCTACGATCCGGAGCCGAAGATCCAAGCAGGGTTCATCGAGATCAAACATGATCCGAACGTCGAGGCGTATGACACACCAAGCTCTTACTCAATTTCCCTGGTTACATTACCTTTTGATTTTCAATATTATGATGTGACATACAATAAGGATTCTACAATATATGTGAGCGGTCGTGGAGCCCTCTCCTTTGTGGAAACCGATGGGTATTCATTCAACAGCAATTACAGGATCCCATCTCAATCAGGACCGCAGGGAGTGCTTGCAGTATGGATGGGAAGTGATAATTGCTACACCCCAGACAGCAATAGATTGTTCTCCCTTGAATCTGTGATCGATGACGAGAAGGTCCTGATAATCGAGTGGAATATGAGGTCTGGTGGGACCGTTGAGGTGATCCTCTACGAACACGGCATGATCAGATATGAATATATCAGCCTTCCCTCCTGGTCATGGTACAGTGGAACGATCGGCATTGAGAGCAGCGACGATCAGAAGGGGACCGAGTACGCATACTCCTCGAACCCCACCTCATATACCGTTCCATTTGCCATCTATTTCACAAGTGAGGAGATTGAGATCGTCGGCATGGATATGTACGATGCGAATATGGTCAGCCTCCAGGATGGGGACCGAATAGTCTATGCAGGTTCCCAGAAATACACGGTCAGGGTCCAGATAACACACACATCCGGCAAGAACTCAATACTCGGGGCGATACTCACCATGGCCCCACATGGGGAGAAGATCGTGATGAGGTGGTACAGGGCGAACAGCACGTGGGTTACCCTTGAGGGGTTCAATAAATGCAGGCTCATTCCCGAGGAGTGCGAGGCCGTCGCGGCCTCCAATAACGGATATACCGTTGATTTCAAGATAGATTTCGACATGAATTACCCCATGGACAAGGACGACCCATACCGAAACGTCTCCGTCAAAGCACTTGGGAAATCCGCTATCCCGAATGAATACGAGGCTGAGGACATATATGTCATCGGAGCCGAGCTCTTCTTCGACAATGACCTTGTGGTCTTCAACTTCAGGGAACGGATCCTTGAGGATAACAGTTATATCGCCGGCAAGGAGATGGTCAATTTCTACGGCCCGAAGATCGTTTATGTGGATCCGTTGAACGGAAGGCGATCAAATGTACAGCCTCCTCCAAGCCTCTCATGGTTCGATATCACGGAGACCACGACAGGAACGAAGATGGCCAAGATCCAGAAAGGTGACGTTCTCGATATCTTCTGGAAGACGCTTGATTACAATTCGATCATGCACTTCCAGTTCAATATAAACGGCACCAATATCCCCAAGGAGAATATACTGCAGGTCTATGATGATGATATCTATCTGCCCTTCTTTTTCAAGCTCCAGGTCGATGTGAACCCCCCGGGAAAACCCGCAACGGACAATATCTTTATCTACGCGGATAACACGACCTCGGACCCAACCGATGTGGACAACGATGACCAGGTGATCGTGGCCTGGGGACCCGCAGAGGATGGGGAATCCGGATTGGACCCCACCGAAGGATATATCATCGAAGCGGTCTCGGAGGGTTTCAAGAAAAGATGGACCGCGCCCCGCGATTCGCATCCGTACACCGTGGAGAACAACCTCCTTTCGTACAGGGTCGAGGATCTGCCGGAGGGCGTTTCAAACATATCCGTGAGGGCCGTGGATCTTGTGGGCAACATCGGCGACCCCGTCTATGGGGAGGTGAAGATCGATTTCACCGGTCCAACGTACGAGCTCCTATCCCCTGAGCCAGGGACATGGTCGACAAGCGGAAGGCCCACCGTACTGTTCGGTGTGGAGGATACTCTATCGGGGGTCAACGGACAGAGCCTTATGTTCAGGACATCGACGAACGGTGGGGACGATTTCACGGATTACAAGATATGCAATTTCTATGAGGATGGGCTCGAGGTAGAGGTGCCGGTCACCGACGCCTTCTTTGATGAAGGGAGAAACAACCTCATCCAGATCAGAGGGACCGATCTGGCATCCTCATATGTGACCTCCTCGGACCAGTATACTATCTGGGTGGACACGAGGGCGCCCTCTATCAATGTGGATCAACCCGAGATGGACGATGAGGGAAAGACCGTTAATTGGCTGACCGATCCCGGCACTGGCATTCACGTATCCATTCACGATTTCCTCGGGTCGGGCGTCGACCCGACATCGATAACCTACAAGTACTCATTGGACGGAGGTTTAAAATTTTCGGCGAGCATCCCCGTAGAGGCAACTCCGTACAATAACTCCCAGGGTTATGAACAAATAGACCTTCTCATCCAGAAACCCTGGGGTGAAGGGGACGACAACATACTGCTCATCGAGGTTTACGATAAGGTGGGTAGATATTCGAATGCAACGTATAGAATACGGATAGATATGACCCCCGATGTGGATATCACCTCTCCAAATCTCGACGAGGTGTTCTACGATAATATGACCGTAACATTCTCCTGCAAGATCGTGGATGTGGATGGCAACGACGATATCTCGGTACAGTGGATCTCCAGCATAGATGGCGTGGTGGGCACTTCGGTGGTTTCGAATTTCGTCCTCACCGAAGGAGAACATTTCATCACCCTTGAGGTCGATGATAAAGTGAGGATCGTGCGCAAGACATTCTCCATGACCGTCCTCTCCGCGGAGCTATTACTTCCACATCTCCGGGACACGGATGGGGACGGGATGAACGACAGCTACGAGATCGCTTATGGCCTGGACCCCGAGAGGGACGATTCAAATGATGATCTTGATGGTGACGGGCATTCGAATATCGAGGAGTACTACGCCGGCACGGACCCGTCGGACAAGAGCTCCTATCCGGGGGCCAGGATAACAGAAGAGGAGTTCCCACTCACTCTGCTGATACTTGTCCTTCTGCTCCTCATAGTGGTGATGGTAATCGGTTCACTTGTGATACTTGAGATCAAGAGGTCACAGAGGATGAATGCGGCTCCGATACTACCCCCGGGTGGCTATTATCTACCCCCACAACAAGATCCGACCATCGCACCTCCCATGGACCAACCTCCCCTACCGCCTGCACCACAACCGCAGAGCGATCAGTCCCGGATAGAAGGTTATATTCCTCCCACACAGTGATATCATTTGGTATCGTTCAAGCGCCTCTCCCTTGCTATCCTGGTGTATAAGCGCCTAATATCCCTCGCTTCGACCGGTCTACCTTCCCTGTAGACCATCTTCCTTATGGTCTTTATCTTGGTGATCATTACCTTTTTCCTGCCGAACTCAAGCAAATCTCCAACAGCGAATTCCTCATCCGGAACGGCCTCCACCACCTCCGAGGCGGTCGTGGACCCCTTGACTATGGCCACCTTCACCTTCACGGTATCGAATACTACCGCCCAGAGCATGGATATGTCCCTGGCCAGTCCCCTCTTGACCCTTTTTCCCTCGGATTCCATGGAGGTGATGAGGATATTATGATCCTCGAAGAAAACCTCATCGTTTATTATGATCCCCTCTTCGCGACCGAACTGAATTTCCACTTTCCTCGAGTTCTCACCCTCGGACAGCACCATCGGCACCATGCACGGTTTCTCCGCTGGTATCTCCACATGATGTACGCCCTTGCATGTTTGACACTGGACCGTGCCGCTGAACCCCTCGTCCAGGCTCTGGTCAATGGTCCCCTTGAGTATCCGATGAGGCGTTTCCTCCTCACAGGACTCACAGTGGGCGTAGATTACCGATCCCTTCTTCATGGTTGAGGCATCAACATAATATATAAAAACCTATCATTACAGAATCCCACCGGAGACCCAAGATGTTCAACGATGAAAGGCTCTATGGATTGATGGCCATTCTAAAGGGATACGGTTCTGTGGCCGTGGCATTCTCGGGGGGGGCCGACAGCTCGCTTGTTGCCTACGCCGCATATACCGCTCTGGGGGACGCTGCACAGGCCGTTCATATCTCCTCGCAGACCGTGCCAAAGCGTGATTCCGAGGATGCGAGAAAATTGGCGGATGAGATAGGCATCAAGATGATAACGCTGGATGTGGACATACTCGATGATGTTTGTTTCAGCGATAATCCGCCGGAGAGATGTGGGATCTGCAAGGCGATATCGATGGCCGAGGTGATGGACCATGCCGGGAGGTCAGATATCACTGAGGTCGCCGACGGTGCCGTCATCGATGATCTATCTGATTACAGGCCCGGGCACGGGGTAGCCGATAAACTAGGGATCAAACACCCTCTCATCGAAGCAGGCCTTTCAAAAAAGGATGTCATGGAATTGCTGGAGATTCTGGGCCTCTCATCCACGGGGAAGGCACCGTCACCATGCCTCGCCTCGAGGATCCCTTACGGCCAGGCGATCACATCCCTGAAGCTAAAGAAAATAGACCTTATGGAGAACATCGTAAGGGGATATGGTTTCAGGATCGTGAGGGTCAGGCTGTATGAGACAACCTCCGGTGAATTGATCGGCGTCCTCGAGGTCAATGATGTCAAGAGAGCATTGTATCTATGGGATGAGCTGAAGGAGATGGATCCCGATGTTAGGATCCTTCTGGATCCAGAGGGATACAGGATGGGATCTATGAATGAGGTCCTGACCTCCCCATAAGGTTTATATTGGATACCAGTTTACACCTTTCCCTACTGCCCGGTATATAGTAACGGCATGGAAAGGGATGACCGAATGACCACTCGTTTCGAAAAGGCAAGGATCCTTGGAGCACGCACCCTACAGCTCAGTATGGGCGCCCCCCCAACATCGGGATCGAACGTCACGGACCCACTTTTGGCAGCCGAGAGCGAATACTACCAGAACAGGATCCCATTGACCGTCAAGAGGGGGAGATGATCGCATGACCGATGATCAAAATGCCAACAACCTGCTCATTGAAGAGGACGTTTACCTTACTTCAGGCGTTCACATAGGAACGCAACAAAAGAGTGCGGACATGAAAGAGTT
>JAUVLN010000136.1 GCA_030600725.1 Thermoplasmatota archaeon
TTCCATAAGGTTTTGGGGGTTGTACTTCTTCAGGTAACCCTTCCAGGCCTCCTTTTCGAGTATGTCGGACCTGCCGTAAAAGGAGACGGGAAGTCTCAAATTCCCCTCACGCACGATCTCACGCTGGACCTGCCTGAACCGGTAGGGCTTCCTGAGCAGCCGCCCGAGCCATCCCGCCCGTTTTCTCCTTCGAACCCTCAAGTTTGACCACCAACCATACGATCGAAGCCTGGATGACCTTGGATGGACCTACTCTTGTTTATATTATGTGATGGGCATCCCGGGGAACCCTCTCGATCACCATTCCCTCGATGTAAATGGGATCGAGCTTCTGTGAGACCCTCAGGGCCGTCTGAAGCTTTCTCTTATGGTCGGAATGTACGGTGTACAGGAGGTCGCCCTTCCTCACCTTGTCGCCCTTCTTCTTGTGCAGGTAGATCCCGCCGTATTTTTCGTGCGGACAGCCGGCGGCCCTGCATATCTTCACGATGGATCTGTTGTTGATCGAGGCGATGTACCCGTCCTTTGATGCACGGACCTCATCGACGTATCGGCTCTCCCTCACAACCCCCGAACCGATCTCCTCAAGGTCACATCCCTGGGCCCTTATGATCTCCTTGAACTTCACGAGGGCCTTACCGCTTTTCAGTATCTCCTCCGCCTTCCGCTTACCATCCTCGTGCGTTCCGCCCATCTCGAGGATTATGCCGGCGATCGATAGGGCCTTCTCCACAACACTTGAGGATGGGATATCTCCTTCCAGTACCAGGAGCGCCTCCTTCATCTCGAGTGCCGGGCCGATGCCCCTTCCGATCGGCTGCCCTCCGTAGGTTATGGCGCACTCGACGTGTATCCCGATGGCGTCGCCGATCTCGATGAAGTCCCTTGCGTACTTGCGTGCCAGGTTCATATCCGGGACCTTTGTATTCTCCCCGGTCGGTATGTCTATCAGAAGGTAATCCGCTCCGACCGCCTTCTTCTTTGCCAGAACGGATGCGATCACCTGGGAATAGGGATCTATAGCAAGCGGATACTCGGCCCTGATAATGATATCATCCGCCGGTGCGATATTGACCCCACCCCCCCATGCGATCACGCCACCCACGGTCTCGGTGATGTTCTTGATGCTCCACGAGGGCAGCGTTACGTTCGCTATCGTCTCCAGGATATCCGCGGTACCCCCGGCGGAGGATATCGCCCTGGAGCACGTCTTGGGAATGAGGAGCCCTGCGGCCGCCACGATCGGGACCACGATAAGCGTGATCTTGTTGCCCGGAGCCCCCCCTATCGAGTGGAAGTCGTAGATGGGTTCCCCATCGATATCGATCACCTCCCCGGTCTTGACGATGCTCATCGTCAGGTCCCTGATCTCCCGGTTGTTCATCGGGTTTATGTAGGTGGCGGTCACGAAGGCCGCCAGCTCGACGTCCGAGAGGAGATGGTTTGTTATGTCCTCGGTGAGCATCAGGATCTCCTCGGAATCCAGCTCCAAACCCTTCATCCTCTTCTTGATGATCTCTATGGACCGGGGCCTCTGGGCAGGTACCATCCTAACTTCCTCACCCCCCTTCACCTTCAGGATACCTCCGCCCCTCTTCAGCACGCCGATCGAACCGGCACCGACCACGGAGTCCGTCAATTCCACAAGTGCGGTGATGGAGTTGTCGTCCCTGGACACCTTGACCCGATCCAGGGCTCTCAGGCCGAGTATATGGGCGTCACTGCGGTTCAGGACCACCGTGTAATCGGCCGTCTCCAGATCGATCGTGACGACCTTGAATGTATCCGGAGCTTCCTCATCGTCGATCCCGTTTATCTCTTCTTTCATGATCTCCCCCCGTTTCACGACATATCAGGGAATGTTATATTTCTACGTTTTCATCAGGTGCTGTCACAGCCATGAGAAATGATCGATCAGCCCGTGAGGAAATATCTCATCCATCAGTATCCCGATCTCTTCCTGCGATATCGGGCCCCTCTCGGTGATCATGGAATCGATGAAGCGGGCAGGCGTCACGTCGAATACGGGGTTTCTAAGATCCACTCCCTCCATATCCTCCACCTTGAGCGGGTCCGCCACCTCCTCCGGCCCCCGGTCCTCTATCGTGACGTCCGCACCTGCATAGGCCGTCGGTGAGAACTTGTATGTCTCAGCGCAGGTGTGGAATGATACGGAATTCTCCCCTGCGGATAACGCGATCTGGGAGGTTCCGATCTTGTTGATCAGGTCTCCGCATCGGGTTATGGTATCCGCGCCCACCATCACGATGTCCACATCCTTCATGATGTGGTTCACCGCCGAATCGACGATCATGGTAACGGGGACACCGTTGCGGGCCAGCCACCTCGATGTGATATGCCCCTGCCTCCAGGGCCTCGTTTCCGTGTTGATGACCCTCCTGACCTTTCCGAGCCTGAACCCTTCGTATATCGCCGAGAGGGCTGCGGAGGAGTTGCAGTGGGTGAGAACGGTAGCATCGTCGGGGATCAAGGCAGCCCCTTTTCGGCCTATGATCGAAACGAAATCCTCGGAATGGGAGACGAAATCCCTCGATCTTTTAAACACATCCTCCCTCAGCTCCTCCGGGTCATCTAACGAAACCATTCCAGAGAGGGTAAGGATGATCGCATTCCTCAGGGATACCGCGGTGGGCCTTGTGGAAAGGAGTGCCGATGCCGCCTCCATGAGGTCGTAGGATAGGTTTCCGAGGTTCCCCCGGTCGTAATCACTTGCCAGTTCCCCAAGGGCCCGGGAGGCCGCCCTCCCGATCCTGCCCGCACCCCGCACCCTCATACTGAGTATATCGTCGGCGGTGCGCTCTATGGGTCCCGATCCTTTTCCATCCATCTTCGATCCTCCGAAATCTCATTTGACCCATGGGGTCATTGATCACGGGTGCTGAACATCTCACCATGGCCGGGGATGATATAATCGCAGTAGATCATCAGGTCCTTCAATGACTTGATGGAGGTCACACGCTCGCGGGCGACCCCCTCCTCGTCCTCCTTCCTGAAGGCATCCATTATGGATCTGACCTGGGGGTTTTCACCGCTGTCAAGTGCGTATCCGACAATACCAACGATCTTTCCCGCCAGGTGTTTCGTATCCGGATCCAGAAGCTCCTCTCTTGATGGCAGGTGGACCAGAAGGACCAGCGTACCAGGTGCGGGGAAGGGGAGCCTTACGAGCTTTAGGTATCGGTCGATCCAGTGATATGGGGTCCCGATCATGACCTTCCTCACCGCTCCCAGGGTCCCCCCCCACTCCTCCTCACGTATATGCTGAAGGGCATTTACGAAGATACGGTCGTTGCCGTTGAAGTTTGAGTTTGCCCTGGTCGTGACCAGTACATTCACCTTCTCCAGCGGGATCGAGATCTGGCCCATTCTATCCCGGATCTCCTGTTCCTGATCCTGGGAACCCGAGTCGACGGTCACGGTGTTGTTGGAGGTTTTGATCAGTGTGACGGACGATCTCGATGTGGAGCTCCCCCTCCTGCCAGAACCAACTATTATCGGCACTATCGACATCTTTCTGGTCCCGAAGTCATCGTCGTACTGCTGAACCATGCCGTCTTCCCCTACGCTTTTTTCGGACATACTGAACCCCCGTTAAACGATCTATGGACTGAAAGGCTGCGGGGCCTTTTTATCTTTTACCCCCTCCCGCACCTTTACGCCGACTCCTGCCTTTGCCTCCAGCATCAACCTCGAGGATACTGTGGCTTTCCCGACTGCGAAGAGGTCGCCGTTCTCACCCACGACCAGAACCTCATCTCCGGGTCTGATGTTCTCATCGGCCGAGCGGACGAACTTGCAGAAGACGTTGTAACCCTGTGCGTTGTACTCCCCCGTCTCATCTTCCACCACCACCCTCCACCCTGATCCGGCACCATGCAGCCTCCTCGCCCCCTCGATCTTGAGCGTGAACATCCCGTCCTCCGCCCTCAGGGAGAGTAGATGGATCTCCTTTCCGTCAGGTCCCGGAACCATCACATTCCTTATCTTCCCGGTCCTTCTGGACCGCTTGATGATCAGCCTGGATGCCAGCTCCCTGGTCGTGTCCCAGCTTCCGAAGAGGACCTCGTCGGCCCCTTTCCCCCCTATAATGCCAAACTGCATCCTGACGATGTTGGCAACCTTGAGGGCCAGGAAAGATGCCTCATTCGCCGCCCCTTCGATCCCGGGTGGGTCATCAACGCCCGTCCAGTGGACCATCTCGCCGTTCGACCCCTGTCTAATGGGCTCCATGGAGGAGACGATATCCTCCATCACCTCGTCGGGCAGAGATCCCGGCTGAGGGAATACGGACTGGGATACGGGATACATGTCCTCGATATCATAAGGTGCGGGGCCCAGCGGGGTTCTGATCACTACCCAATCGCCCGAAGAGGATGCCCTCTTCAGCACTTCCTCCACCTTTGTGGAATGCACCCTCCCCCAATCGGTCAGGATCATGGTCCTCCCGTGGTCCGGTGTTTGATAATAGGACCCCACGCCGTCCGTGAACCGCTGAAATTCCGGGCGGCACCGGGAGAGGGTCAGATCCGAGCACATGAACCTCCTGGTGCTTCTGGGAGCCGATTCCTCAAGATACCCTTTGTGCTGTTCCAACCTCCTCACCGCCGAGTACATGGCGGGGTGATATGAGGCGGATCTCTCCACCATCTCCCAGATTGTACCTTCCTTCAGGGATATCCTGATCTCGTTCATGATCCCTCTCAGGGACCAGAGGTTGTGTCTCGAGAGGAGTCCGGCCCTCTCCCGCTCGGGCATCTCTTTCAGGTCCGAAGGGTCGTATCTCGAACACACCGGACAGGAGCAGGGAAAGGAATCCATATCCCTAAGATGCCTTGTCCTGTCGCGGGTCATATACCTTCCGTCCTGTGCGAACTTGGCATATGAGGCGGAGTCGAAGAGATCGCAGCCAAGTGCGGCTGCCAGAGGAAGGACCATCGGGTGCCCCGCCCCGAACAGATGCGTGGGTATCGAAGGCCCCAGACCCGTTTTCCCGGCCACGATGACGTCGACGAGGTCAGAATATCGATACGACTCCATCAAGGGTACCACGCCCCCGATAGGGGAGTACGCGGCCCCCATCTCCCTCACCGAACGGCCCGACAGCTCCCGAAGGTCCATGTGGGCGCCGCCCTGGACCGGGATCGCCAGCTCCATATCCCCCATCACTTCCAGGGATCGGGACCCCCGATCAAGCGTGATATCAAGATCCTGTTTGGCATCCTCCCACGTGGAGGAGGGGACCGTGAACCTGTCCAGTATCGTTCCGATATCTGAGCCGATATCCCTCTGGAATGCAACTATCTCCAAAGGGGTGACGTCCACCTCTTTACCTTTTCCGGACCCGTACATGTACGACTGGAAGGTCCCGGAATCGGTCATTATCATCCCATCGTAATCAAGCATTTTATGCAGCCCTTCATCCAGTGCGCGCTCCCTTAATCTATCTCCCCTGCGGATGATGTAGGAATTCGTAATTATGATGTCGTGACCGAAGGTCTCCCTCAGCTCCACGGGGGTCACGGCGTTCTCCCCGCCCACGATGTTCGGGTTTACCACGGGCATCAGGTTCGGTGTCTCTATCGTCTTCCCCCTGACCGTGAACCTCCCGATCCTCCCCGCAAGGTCGCACTCCCTCACCTCGAATTTGGATATCGTCTCCATATCATCCACCCTTCAGAACCACCGGGTTGACGCAGTGTTTTGGGCGCCTTCCCGAGAGAACGTCGATCACACCTTCACACGCGAGCATCGCCATCTTGATCCTGGTCCCCTCCGTGGCAGAACCAAGGTGCGGCAGGAGGACCACATTGTCGAGATCGATCAATCCGGGGTACACATTGGGCTCCTCCTCGTACACATCCAGTCCTGCGCCGTGGATCCGCCCCTCCCTGAGAGCATCGGAGAGGGCCTTCTCGTCGATCACCGGCCCCCTGGACGTGTTGATGATGATGGCACTTCCCTTCATGATCGAGAGCTCCCGCTCGCCGATCAGGTGCCTGGTCTCCTCCGTAAGGGGTACGTGCAGGGAGATGATGTCCGAGCTCCTCAGGAGCTCCTCCAGGGAGAGGTGGCGGGCACCGAACCTATCCTCGACAGGCTCATTTATCCTCCTGGAATGATATACTATCTCCAGTCCGAACCCTCTGGCCCTTTCCATGACCGCCTGACCTATCTTGCCAGCACCTATGATGCCGAGCGTCCTTCCCCTCAGGTCCTTCCCCAGCAGCAGGTTAGGGCTCCAGATCCTGAAGCGCCCCTCCCTCACGAAACGATCCGATT
>JAUVLN010000067.1 GCA_030600725.1 Thermoplasmatota archaeon
CACTCTCTCCGATGAACGATGCGTCTGCGTTCGAGAGGTCCGTGTCCGCGGTCCATCCTGCTGATTTTCCGAGGATCAGGTATGTTTGCCCTGCATTTGAACCTCCATCATCGTCGTAATATGCCCCGATGATCATGTCGTCGTATCCGTCTCCGTTCACGTCTCCCGCGCCTGAAACGGAATATCCGGAATTATCACCTGCATCCTCTCCGATGAATCCGACCCCCCAGGTTCCAAGGTCGATATCCTGCCTGCTCCATCTCTTTTCATCCCGGACCAGCGAATCCAGGTCGAACCGGTCGGGGATCCCGTCCCCGTCATCATCCTCGTCGAAAGAGTTACCAATTCCATCATTGTTAGAATCCAATTCACACAATATCGAAACCGCCTGGGACATAGGAGATAGGTCCCCGTTACCATCCACCGTTCTGACCGAATAGTAGTACATTATTCCAATTTCAACAGCATTGTCGGTATATCTTCCATCAGAGAATGCGATGTTCTCATAATTCAATGCATCCACGGATCGATAGACCCGATAACCGGTTATCGGGTCGTTCCAGAAAATAGGAGACTTCCAGGTTAATTCAATACTTTTTCCGAAACCTGATAGATCGGCTTGAAGGTCTGTCGGAGCCGGCGGTTTACAATTATTCAGGATCAGGTAGGTCTGTCCTGCACCTGAACCTCCATCATCGTCTTGATATGCCCCGATAAGAATATCATCGTATCCGTCCCCGTTCACATCGCCCGCACCCGAAACCGAACGACCGGACCAGTCCTCTGCATCCTCTCCGATGAACGACGCATCTGCGTTTGACAGGTC
This sequence comes from Thermoplasmatota archaeon, assembly GCA_030600725.1. Classification (GTDB taxonomy): domain Archaea; phylum Thermoplasmatota; class Penumbrarchaeia; order Penumbrarchaeales; family Penumbrarchaeaceae; genus JAGLEG01. The sequence continues at coordinate 827 of JAUVLN010000067.1, forward strand.
CGTGTCCATTGTCCAACCCGAGGCCTTCCCAAGTAACAGGTAGGTCTGACCTGCACTTGAACCTCCATCATCGTCACGATGGGCACCAATGAGGAAATCATCATATTCATCCCCGTTCACATCCCCTGCGCCTGAAACCGAAATACTGGAATAATCAGATGCATCTTCTCCGATGAACGACGCGTCTGCGGTGGAGAGGTCTGTGTCCATGGACCATCCTGAGGCTTTTCCTAGGATCAGGTAGGTTTGACCTGCACCTGAACCTCCATCATCGTTGTAAGCGGCTCCGATGAGTATGTCATCGTATCCGTCTCCGTTCACGTCTCCCGCACCTGAAACGGAATATCCGGAATAATCCGATGCATCCTCTCCGATGAATGAAGCATCCGCGTTGGATAGGTCGATATCCATTGCCCAACCTGAGGCCTTCCCATAGATAAGATAGGTCTGACCTGCACCTGAACCTCCGTCATCGTCTCCATTTGCTCCGATGAGTATGTCATCGTATCCGTCTCTGTTCACGTCGCCCGCGCCTGAGACCGAATGTCCTGAATAATCCGATGCATCCTCTCCGATGAACGACGCGTCTGCGTTGGAGAGGTCTGTGTCCATCGCCCAGCCGGAAGCCTTTCCCAGTATCAGGTATGTCTGCCCGGCATAAAGACCTCCATCCCCGTTTCTAGTCGCCCCGATGAGTATGTCGTCATATCCGTCCCCGTTCACATCTCCCGCACCTGAAACCGACCATCCGGAACGATCTTCTGCATCCTCTCCCCAAAACGATGCGTCTGCGTTTGACAGGTCGGTATCCATGACCCATCCGGAAGCCTTTCCAAGTATCAGGTATGTCTGACCTGCACTTGAACCTCCGTCATTGTCACCATACGCTCCGATGAGCATGTCATCGTATCCGTCCCCGTTCACGTCACCTGCACCGGCAACAGAGCCCCCGGACCAACCACTTGTATCCTCTCCGATGAACGAAGCGTCTGCGTTTGAGAGATCGATGTCCATTGTCCATCCCGATGCCTTTCCCAGGATCAGTTATGTCTGACCTGCATTTGAACCTCCATCATCCTCTCCAAGTGCCCCGACTATAATGTCGTCGTATCCATCCCCGTTCACGTCCCCTGCTCCTGAGACTGAATACCCCGATTGATCACCTCCATTCTCTCCTATGAACGATGCATGAGAATCCTTCAGGTCCGCATCCATCCTGAAACCGGACCCTTCTGTCGGGCCGGTGAGAACAATGGCGCTTGCAATCAATATCGAAACTGTCAGTAATGTTATCTGTTTGCCTCTCAATCAAATCCCTCCTTCGAGATGGATAATATCAAATTGATAGTATTGTAATTATTAATAATATTGCATCCATGGGATGAAAATCGGTTGTCATACCCATAAGGATCGTTAAAACGGTAAGAAGCGGAGATCACTTCTTGTTTTTCAATAACGGGTCCGAAGCGTTTATCTATCCTCATTGAGTTCACATCAGTGAGTGTGTTTGCGATGAAAACTCTCATCTTGCTGATCACAGCGTTGCTTATCGTCCCAGCAGTGTCCCTGTTAGGAGGGGCCGATCGGGACGGAACGGATCTTGTTGAAATAACCCTTGAGGGCCCCCTTCCCACGAGGGGAAGCCTCGTCCTTGGAGAGGGAGAGGAGCTGTTTCTGGACCAGGACATGAGCTACAGCTCCATCATACTGGGGTCTGGAAGCAGCCTGTATCTGGACAACTGCACCATCAACGTCGTGGGGAACGGGGCGGAAAGCCCCAAAGTCGAGGGGTTCCCCTCCACCTTCTCCATAGTCAATTCGACCCTGATCGTCAGGGGATTGAACGGAAGCGGCCTGATCAGGGACAGGGGGGACGATGCCTCCATCTCACTGGAGATATCATCCACCTTCAGATGCTTTCTATCCCATGTGGAGGTCTTCGCGGGCGACGGATGGGAGGATGAGGATCCGGGCCATCACCTGGAAGGGGATGTGGGGGGATACCGGTTCGCCGGCGGAAACGCCACCTTCGAGATATCCATGAATGGGGGGACCCTGGACATTGCAAGGTCATATCTGCTGCTGGAGGGGGGCGAAGGTGGGGATGCCCCGGACGCACAGGACCTGGCCTCGGACGATATCTATCAATCCGGCGGATACACCATGGGAGGGAACGTCACGGATCACGTGGGCTCGGGCGGCCGTTCCTCCATGGTACTGGATTGCCCTGATGTGGATGGGCGTATGATCGGTACGTTCATCTGCCTATACCCGGGATCTGGAGGTGATGCCGGGGATGCAGGAGGTATCCCGTACCTGGGCGACCTGAAGCTCAACTATCCTGTTCCGCCCGGGGGATACACCACCTCGTGGATAGATAACGGATCCATAACCCCACTTGGAGAGGTCAGGGGTTCGGTAGGGGTAGGAGGGAATGCGGATATGGATGTGGAGCTGGGTTCTCTTTTCGTAGACGGCCTTTCGTTATGCCTCTGGGGCGGTCAAGGGGGGGACGGCGGGGACGGTGGAAGCTGCAGGGCCGATGTCCCCGTGGAATGGCACACGGCATATACGGTCGCCGGCGGAGGAGGAGGAGGATATGCGGGGGGAATGGGAGGGGGAAAGTACGGATCTTACGGGGGGGACGTATATGGTAGGGTGGGCGGTGGTGGTAACTGTTCCTTGAACATCACCTGCTCGGACTGGATGCAAAGCAATTCTCTTGACCTGCAGATGATCGCGGGCAACGGCGGGGTTCCGGGGGACGGGGGGTTGGGGGGTGGAATGGACCAATCCCTCAACGTATTCGATGGGGGCGGGGGAGGAGGCGGAGGCTTCAGCGGCGGTGCGGGGTGCGGGGAGCTGTTCACGTCCGGCTCGGCTTCGGGAGGTCCCGGAGAGGTCGGGCGGGAGGTGGGACGGGGTGGAAACCTGACGGTGGATATATCGGCCACCTACCTCATGGCAAAGGGGTGGCTCCAGGAATGCGAGGAAGCCGGTTCATCCATTCCACACTCCTTGATCGATGGGGGTGATGGGGAGGTGGGAGCCGACGGCTCCACGATCGGAGGCCCCGGAGGGACAGCAGCCCTCGGCGGGGAGGTTGACGGATCGATAAACAGGTCGTGGGTTCTCCCCGGGCCGGTTCTCATGGATCCACGAAAGGGGGAGTCTGTCCAGGACGTCTCCATCCCCTTTCATTGGGATGACGGTGTCGAGGCTTTCTGGTCACACGATGTGGGATACGAGTTTCGGCTTCTATCATCGCCGGACCCTTCGGATATCGTCCTCTCGGGCCTTACCGATGTAAACGATTATCAGCTCCAATCCGATCCCGGGGACGGCGTCTTCTACTGGGTGGTGAGGTGCAGGGAGGATGGGAAGAACTCATCGTGGTCCCTGCCCAGGGAGATATGTTTCGACCGAAAGGCTCCCGAGCTGGTCCCGGGGCCGGAGGTACAGTGGGTGCCATTGTCGGACCCGATGGGAAGGATAACGATAAGGGACGACATCTCCGGCCCCGACGAGGCATCACTTCTGTACCGCGTGGATGTGGTGGGAGGTTCGAACGGGATATGGCAGGAAGGGGGTTATATTACCGCTTTTGGTGATCTCTACAATGTCACGCTTCCACTGCCCGAACAGGAGCTGGACCTGCTTGTGTGGGTGAGGATATGTGACAGGGCCGGGAACGGCCCCTCCAGCTTCGGCCCTCTGGACATGCGGATCGACGGCTCTCCTCCGCTCCTCTGGAACGTAACGCCGGAGGGCTGGGTCAATACCCCATTTACGGTGGGTTTCAACTGTGAGGATAACAGGTCCGGCCCCTCAGATGAGCTTTATATGGAGTTCGAGAACGTGCTGAATGGTACCGTTATATCCTGGACGGCGGACCTGCCCGAACCTGTGGGAACCGGATATGAGATCGAAAGGTCCCTCTCCCCCGGTATGTGGAGGTACCGGATCTCCCTGAACGATAGGGTGGGAAACCTCGCGCTGTCCGATTGGCTGGAGCTGTCCATCGACGTGGAGGCCCCTACGCTCTCACTGATATCCCCTGTGAACGGGACGTGGATCAACACCACCGCTCCCGCCTTCTCGTTCGAAGCGTTCGATGACCTCAGCGGGATGGCGGAGGTAAGGGTCAGGGTGGAGGGGAGCCTGGAGACGTTCGAGGAGTTTGTCGGCCCGGGGAACCTCTCCCTCCCGTTCTCGTTCGGTTCGTCGTTCCGGGAGGGTTGGTACCGATGGTCAGTTATCGCAATCGATACGGCAGGAAACAGAAAGGAGGCTGGTCCATGGGAGTTCGGGATCGACGTCACCGGCCCCCACATCTCGAATATGGGGCCTTCTGGGGGTCCCCCCGGGGGTAAAGCGGATCTCCATTGGGATCAGATAGATGAGGGGAGCGGTGTGGTTTCGGTTCGACTGCAGAGGTTGGCCCCGGGGGTGGGGGGTTGGGTTGTGAGGGAGGAGATCCCCATCAACGATACGGGCGGTTCCGTGTCGATCGCGTATCCGTTCCAGACCGAGGATCCCGTCGTATTCTGGAGGGTCAGTGGGACCGATGCGATCGGTAACCAGGGCCCATGGTCGGATGTCGTTCGGACGGATGTCGATGCGGTATCGGGGTTCGTATCCGCGGAAGGGGCCGTGCTGGGGGACACGGATGGGATATCGCTTCTGCTGGAGAGCCCCTGCGGTGTCAACCTGTCGACCGTTTCGTACCGAATAATTGGCGGGGATGTCGTGGGGAACTGGAGCGCCGACGTATCCCTGGAGGTGATCACAACGGGCCTCCTGGAGTGTACCGATTCGATCGAGGGGGTGAGGGCCGTACGGCTTCTTGTGCCGATCACGTCGGGTCAGCCCCTCGAGGTGGAGGTCAGGTGGCTGGACCGGCTTCCGCTTGCGGTCAACCACATAACGGGGAGCGCATCCTTCATCTTCGATACCGACCCGCCTGTGGTGGAGGTGTTCTACGATGAGATCGTATCCATGAACATCACGACCGTGGTGATCCGTGCAACGGACGAGCTCTCCGGCGTTCCCCTTGGCGGGATATCCGTTTCAATTGATGAGTGGAAGGGGATCGATGATCCGGGAGGGCCCATGTTGATAGGTACTGATGGGGAGAACATCACACTGCTTTTGAACCTCACCTGGGGGATCTGGACGGATGTCGCCCTCCGCGTGGAGGATGGGGCGGGGAACGCTTTCACCGGTTCCTACAGGATGAAGGCGAGCAGGCCTCCGGAAACCTCCATTGGGGGGGCTCCTTCCGGTGGTGAGATCGAACTGGGTGAGACGCTGGTGTTGTATGCCAACGTCCTGGACCCCGACGGTGAGGTATGCACTCTGCTGTGGATCGTGGACGGCAAGGAGATGGGGAACGGGACGAGTATATCGCTGGACCTTCCCGTGGGGGTTCACACGATCGTTCTGAGGGTGGACGACGGGCATTTCGTCAACGAGACCACCTACACGATCACGGTGGTGGAGCCGGATGAACCCGATGAGTGGGGGGCCCCCATTCTTCTCTACCTTCTGATCGGGTCGGTCGCCGTGCTGCTCGGGATCGTTGCGGCCATAGTGATATTGGCCAGGAAAGGCTCGGGAGAGGACAATGTTTATGTCATATCAAAAGGGTCAACTGTCGAGGAGGAGTCCACTGCCTCGTGCTCCATCTGCATGAGGCGGATATCCGGAAGGTCCAGAAAGGCGGAGTGCAGGTGCGGGTCGACCTTCCATCGGTCGTGCGGCATGAACGAGGGCGAGTGCCCCGACTGCGGAAGGGAGATAATGATCACCAAGGAGGAGTGACGATGAAAAAGAACGTTTTGATCACGGCAGTAATAGCTGGTATGTTCCTCCTGACCCCGTTTATATTTGATATAAGCGAGGGTTCTCCGTCAAGAGGTACGTTTGCTCAACACGATGCTGGGAACTTCACCGTGATCATTGATGATGATGGTGGAAATACTGCTTGGACCACATTGGAATATCCTGTGGGGCAGGACCGGTTAAATGGGGCATACTTCGGACTGGGGACAAATACAAACACTGTAGATTTCGGACAGAGAGGGGACCTCGTTTCAAAGGATTCTCTCACGATATCATCACCCGGGAACGGGACCGACGAGGAGGGGTACTGCTCGTTCTCCGGGGAAGGGGGACAGGACTTCCAGAACTACAACATCACCCAGAGGACGTTCCTGAACAACTACACCGAGGACATCAGGGGGCACACGGGGAGGTGGATGGTGGTGGATTACCTGGTTGAGACCAACGAGACGCTTTCCGAGCCCCTGTATCTCATACAGATGATGGACATTGACCTAGGTGATCCCTCAAACGACAACTTCATCTGGGACGCGGGGTACAACATGGCCGTCGCCTGGGAGGGGACCACGTTCATAGGCCTCTCATATTTCAACTACGATACGACCGCCCTCCACGGGCACAACGCCGGAGCGATGACCTCATCCGTGTTCGACGGGGAGGATGCTATATTCCAGCACATGGAGAGCCCAAACAACCAGTCCACTTCCGGCACCACGCAGAACTGGTACATGGACCTCGTGGTGAAGGTGGACAATGCCACATTCACGGGATCCGCCCGGTTCGGTTTCGTCATGGTCGTGGGCACGTCGCTGAACGACCTCGAGAACGCGGTGGAGGATGCAAGGTACGCGATGAGGGGAAGCTGGACCCACACTCCGATCACGGGTTGGCAGAGTGGTGAGGTGGACGTGGAGGCGTTCTACGATGGCCCCGTGTTTCCAAAAGAGAGGATCTCCCTTTACTATACCCTCTTGAACGTGGACGGTACGGATTACCCTCCCATCACCTACGGCCCCAGCAACAACATCCTCTTCATTATGGATACGACCCCGGACCGGTACTGTTGGTACGGGCAGGCATTCGGCCACCTGAACTCAATGAACCCCTGGGGTTACTGGGAGCATTATCATGCTATAGGTTTCGATTACGACAACAAGGGGCCCGAGGCGTCCATCGTTCACAACAGCCCCGCGGACGGGACGCTCCATATCGAGGTGGTCTCGGACGATCACGAAGGATCGGGGGTCGCCTCGATATTCATGACACTCGATGATGGAAAGGATAACATCACCTACTACACCGGCTCCATAATGGATCACCCCAACGAGGGGAATACGATCAGCGTGACCGCAATGGTTACGGACGAGGTGGGGAACGTGATGGCCGTGGGCACATCCGTTCTGATCAACGATGCAACCCCCCCTGTCATCGATTCCTTTTCCCTCTCGGGAAACATAACAGAGAAGACCACTGACACGATGGACTTCCACGTGAAAGCCCATGATGTGATCTCCGGTCTGAACACGAGCGGCGCCACGTACACATGGGGGTACGGGACATCACAGAGTTCCCCCCTGCCCCTCACCTGGGACGGCATGAATTTCACGGGGACCATATCGGACGATTGGAACCTCACCCAGGGCACCACGCTCAACATCCACGCGACCGTTCTGGACATCGTAGGCCACTCGACAACGGAGATGCTCTCGGAGTACATTGACCCCGTGAACGACCCCCCCGAGTTCACGATGTCACTATCAGCGGACCCCTACGAGAACGAGTTCATAGGCATCACCTTCGAGGGGCACGACCCCGACGGAGAGGGGGTCGGATTCGAGATACAGTACAACATCCACGGCACCAACTCCTCCACCTGGAAGGAAGCGGTGGGGGACAAACTAGTATCGTTGGACTCCAGGCACTTCAAGCTGATGCTGGACGGCATCTCCCACGAGGGAGCGGTAAACATCCGTGCCTTCGTGACGGATTCCACTACAAGCGTGGAGATCCCGGCTCGATCGGTCACGATGGACACCGTGGCTCCGGAGATCCACCGGGACGGCACGATCCCATCCGGGTGGCAGAACCGGCCCCTGGATGTCAGGATGACCGTGGAGGACGGAGGCTCGGGAGTCGCATCCTCCTGGTTCTTCGTGGAGTCGTCCACGTCGTCCAGAAAGGTGGACGGGACCCATCTTACGATAGACGAGGAGGGGTCATGGGAGGTCTCGTTCCACGCCCGGGACAACTCCGGCAACATCGCATCATTGGAATCGGGGACATTCCGGTACGACGCCTCGTTCCCGGTCATCTGGTCC
>JAUVLN010000195.1 GCA_030600725.1 Thermoplasmatota archaeon
CGGGGCTGTATCTCCATTTCGCAGCTATCTGAAGCGTTCCCTGAAGCATGTGGGATGTCTCCGGGGGAACCTGAACGGTGACCGCGAAATCCCTCTCGGTCTGCCCTTTTGTGAAGGGAAGTGCAGGTGGGTTGGTTACGGCCCATCCGCTTGCATCGGCTATGAGGAAGACGAGTAACTGCTGGACGCTGGGGGACCATGGGGCAATTGCCGTGACCGTTCCCGTGAAGGTCACGATCCCATCCATACCAGGTGCGACATAGGCGGTCATCTTCTGCTGTGCAAGCCTGATGGAAACAACAGGGCTCCCCACTGCGTCCACCTCGTTATCCTCCGGTACGTACACCAGAAGGCTGCCCATTATGAACAGCAGTGCGATGAATACTCCAACCCTGATACCTCGATGTGATACGTTCATTATATTCCACCTCTTGTTACCGAGTTCAGGCCGTTAAAGGCAGGTCCACTATTTATCGTTATCTGGATTGCCCTTGATCTGAACTTATTCGAACATCGGTGTTCCGGTTATATATTGTAAGCTGAACAAAAATGACAGGCATATATAAACGTTGCGCTTTGGCATCCAAACGGTTCTAACGGTGGGACTTCCAGGCGCGCGGGTATGTTGAGGTATCCATCAGGACCCTGTCCACGGTGGAGGCCACACCGGAATTACCCACTCTCATCTCCTTTGAGGATGCCTTGGCGGTTCCCAGGGCCACAGCCTCTCCCTTGAGGGTCATTATCGCAACCATGTCCCCCCGCTGGATGTTCTCGGCACATGCGACCACTCCGGGATGTCCCAGCATGGCTCCGTGGCACAACGCATCCACAGCGGAATCCTTGACCGCCACCTTCTTCACGTTCCCGAAAAGGATCTCGAATGGGTGGATGACCCTTCTGAGCGGTCTCTCGTCTCCTCCGTCACCGTACAACTCCCAGGCATCCTTGACCTGCTGAAGGGTGACGGCAAGTTCCTCTTTGATCGGTCCGGAACGGGTTCTCCTGAGCTCGGACATCGATGCGCCCACGCCCAGCACCTCACCCATATCGTGGATGAGCGTTCTGATATAGGTGCCCGATTCCGATCCCACCAGGAGGAGGACCTCCTGCGCCTCCTTCTCCAAGACCTTGATATAATGTATCTTCCTGGTCCGCAGTCCCCTTTTAACGGCGGATCTGACGGGTACCATCTGATATATCTCACCTGTGAACTCCACCGCAAGTTCCTCCACGATCTTCATATCGACATCCCTGTGAAGCTTCATCACCGCGATGTACTCCTTGCTGTCTTTGGAGGTTGCTTCGAGGGCCTTCACGCCATGAGATAGCGCGATCGAGAGTACCCCTGTGGTGTTGGGGTCGAGGGTTCCGTGATGGCCGGCCTTCTCGAGGTTCAGGATATCCTTCAGCCAATGCGCCACCTGGTGGCTCGTCGGACCGTGGGGCTTGTCGAGAATGACCACGCCCCTTTCAAGGAGTTGAGATATGGTTCTCTCGCCCGGAGGGGTTCCGAATCCGGGATCCGTGGTAGATACCCTTATCTCGACGAGGTTCTCTGAGTCGGTGTAATCGGACATCCGACCAGGTATGAGGGAACCGGTAAATAACTTCTACCCAGATGCTTCGCTCTCCTTTTCCAGGCGGCGTCTGGTTCTCACCACCCCCTCCACAACCCTATCCAGCATCTGTCTGATCGGCTTTGACCCCTTCCCCGAGATACCCGAGATATCCGTCCTTATCTCCTTTTCGTTACATGTGATCAGATACGGGTCCTCGTCCAGCTTGGATCGTATGCTGGAGATAATACGCTTTGCCCTGGCCCGATCCTTCAGGGATAGACCGGAAAGGCCTCTTCCTTCCTCCAGGGTTTTGATATCGTCACGGATCTCCGATATGGCAACCAGTGCCTCGACCGGAGTTCCCGTGTACATCCGATCGGTGCGGTCCATCAGTATGATGTCCCCCGAGAATCCCGGGATCACCCTTTCAGCAAGGCCGTTGAAACATTCTATCGCTTCCAGCCTGGCCTCCCCCGAGCAACCACTGCAGTCAACGTACATCCCCCTTCCCGACATCCTGATATTACCTTTACAGATCGGCCTGGAACGGCCAAAGGCCTCAAGCAACTCCATATCGCACTCACCTCATCGAAGAGGTGTATGGCGTCATCCATATTTCAGATTTACCGTAGGTGGCCGTTGGAAGATGAATAGATTATTAATATCTATATCACGGTCCCCGCATGGAAGGGCGTTTCTCATGCGAAAGAAGGGTGTTTCCAGGGAGGAGGTGGCTCATCGTCTGGATGATGCCATGTCCGGAAATGTGGATTTTTCCTCCGGAAGGATCATGGGCTCCATGTGCACATCGCCACATCCGATGGCCGTGGAAGCACACATGAGGTTCGTGGAATCCAATCTGGGGAATCCCGGCCTATGTGAAGGCACGCTTGAGCTTGAGAGGGAGGTCATCAAGATGCTGGGGGGCCTTGTGAACCTTCCGGATCCACACGGCCATTTCCTGTCGGGTGCCACCGAGGCAAATATCACCGCGATGTACATCGCAAAGAAGCTTACCGGCAGGAGGAAGGTGATATTCCCCAGGTCAGCCCATTTCTCGGTCCACAAGGCCATCGATCTGATGAACATGGAGCCGGTCAAGATCGGCCTGGATGACGATTACAGGCTGTCGATGGACGATCTTGAGGATTCGCTGGATGATGATGTGGCGATGGTATTCGCCGTTGCGGGGACGACCGAGCTGGGAACCGTGGATCCCATTTGCATGATAGGAGATAAGGTCAACGATGTGCCCATTCACGTGGACGCTGCCTTCGGTGGTTTCGTACTTCCTTTCCTCGAGGAGCTGGGGCGGGTGGATGAGAGGTTCCTGGGATGGGACTTCTCGGTGGAGGAGGTCTCCACCATGGCAATGGACCCCCACAAGATGGGTCTTGCCACGATACCATCGGGTGCCCTCCTTAAGAGAAAAGGACTCGAGAAGGGAACCCTGGCCGTACCTTCCCCCTATCTGACGATGCCGATCTCCTACACGCTTTCCGGGACGCGGGCCTCCGGAGCCGTTGCGGGAGCCTATGCGGTCATGACCCATCTCGGACGTGAGGGATATCTGGAGGTCGTCAGGTCCGTAATGGATGAGACAACTTACCTGATGAAGAGGCTTCTGGAGCTGTCAATGGAGCCTGTTATAGATCCCGTTATGAATATCCTGGCCGTACATCATAACGATCCGATATCCGTTCAGGAGAGGATGAGGGAGCGCGGGTGGTTCATATCGAGGATAGAGGACCCCAAAGCCCTTCGTTTCGTGATCATGCCTCATGTATTCCGGGGGGCGCTGGATGATATGCTCAAGGATCTGGAGGAGGTGTTGAGAGGTGTTTGATATTACTGTCTCTTCTCCCACTTCTCCAGTTCAAGGACCTCGGATAGTGTGGACCCCCTTTTGATCTCCTCCCGGATCCTGCTCTCCTTTTCCTTGACATCAAGGGCCCTGTTTGCGATCTCCACGGCCCTATCTTTCGGGATGACAATGACGCCCGAATCATCGGCGATTATCCAGTCCCCCGGATGGACATCGATGCCACCGCATTCGATATCTACCTGGAGCTCTCCGAACCCTTTCGGCTCGCCTGCATTGGGGGCTTTTGACCTGCTGAAAACGGGAAATCCTATCTTGAGTATGTCATCGATGTCACGGGCTGCCCCGTCCAGTATGACCCCTGCGATCTTGCGGACCTTACAGGACCAGGTCGCCAATTCACCCCAGGGGGAGATGTGCCTTGACCCCGCGTCAATGACGAGGACATCGCCGGGCGAGGCTTTCTCTATAGCCTCAACGGTCTTGGCCCAGTCGCCGTCTATCGTTCTGCAGGTAAATGCCGGTCCCACGCATTTCGATCCGGGCCCGACAGGGGATATGCCAACCATCGCACCTTTCCTGTGCATTGCATCCGCCACGTTGGGTGCTGATACCTTTAGTAGGGCTTCCCTGATCCCGTCGTGATCGGAGTATCGCCTGTATCTATCCGAGGCGATCACCTTTCCCGTCACTATTGATTCCTTGATGGTCCTTGAGGCCTCCTCCACGTCAGGGCTCTTGGTGATGGCCCCACCGACGATGATGATCGACACGCCCATCTCCACGAGGAGCGGGGCGGTTTCGGATGTGATCCCTCCCGCGACAGCCAGCGGCAGATCTACCTTTTCGATCAGCTCCCTGATGTGCTCCGGAATACTCTTTCCCATCATCTGATCGTCTATCGAGAGGTGAACACAGAGGTAATCCACCCCCATCCCCTTGACCTCCCGGGCACGCTTGACCATATCGGGCACGCCGAGCAGGTCCACCATGATCCTGCAGCCGTACTTCCTGCCGGAGCGGACCGCCTCCTGGATCGTGCCGTCGTCGGCTGCGGCCATGACCGTATTGATGTTTCCCCCCGCCCTGGCAACCATCTCGGTCTCGAAACCCCCCGTATCCATGGTCTTCATGTCCGCCACGATGGTCCTCCCTGGAAAGAGGGCCCGAAGCTCCCTTATCACCTCGACCCCCTCGCTCTTCAATAGAGGGGTTCCGACCTCCAGCCAGTCGATGCCTCCGTCGACCGCCTCCCTGGCGATCTGGACGGCCCTTCTGGAATGCATGAGGTCCAGTGCGACCTGAAGAACGGGGTATTCATTATCCATGTAAAGAAAAAACGAC
>JAUVLN010000192.1 GCA_030600725.1 Thermoplasmatota archaeon
ACAATGATGAGGTGGACCTCACACTGCAGAAAGAGGACGGCTTCGATCAGTCATACATTGCCCCCTCCTCCTTCTCGCTCGCAAACGGAGGGTCCAAACTGGCGATCATCACGATCAATCCGGATGAGGATATCGTTAAAGCAAAGGCATATACATTCAAGCTCTGGGCCAACAGCACCAACGGTGTCTCCAAGTCGTATTCCTTCTTCGTGACCATCAACAAGAAGTACGGCGCATATCTGGATGCGCCGGATGGTGCGATAATCGCCAATGCCCTGCCCGGTATCTCCTACAATATTCCCGTCAGGGTTCAGAACAAGGGGAACGGTAGGGATACCTTCGACCTCTCCGTCGCAGGGGAGACCTCGCAGATCACAACCGAGTGGAGCCCTCTGATATCCAGCGCGGTAACATCACAGCTGGCATCCGACGGCTGGTTCTCGTTCAATATCACAATGACCGCGCCCTCGAACGCCACCATGAGTACCTACAAGTTCATCGTCACCGGGACATCCTGGGGCGATGTTACCGTGTCCAAACAGCTGGAGCTGTCCGTGAGGATACCCCAGCTCTACAACGTGGACATATCCGCCAACAAGGAGAGCGTCAAGGGGCAGTACTCCACATCCTCCATAAACCCGAACATCGTGAATTTCACACTCAATATATATAATCGGGGCTCGGGAGAGGACGACTCGATAAGGATCAGGGTGAAGACCGCACCGGCCAATTTCTCCGGGCTGTATTCCATCTTCTTCGTGGACGATGACAGGAGCCTGACCACTCTTTCGGCAGACGGTGTGGAGGACGCAAAGCTCGTGATCGAGATGCCCACCAGGTCCTCCGGGGTCCTTGCGGGAACATATCAGTTCGTGGTTGAGATCACCAGCGACAACGGAACGCTCCAGACATCGGATGATAAGTCTGCCGAGATAACCCTCAACCTGGTACTTCAGCCCCTCCACGACGTGGACCTGCTGAGCTCTGCAAACAACACCAAGGTCAAGATAGGCAACAGCGTGACCTTCACGACCTATGTCATCAACAAGGGTACGGTGTCCGATTACTATCTCCTATCGATCGAGGGTTCCAACGTGGACTACGTCGACTTCAGCATCTCAACGTTGAAGACGACGACCCTGGCCCCCCTCGGGGAGGAGCAGGTGAACGTTACCATCAATGTTCGAAACGGCGCTGATCCCAACCTGGGAGAGGTCTGGGTAAGGGTCATTGCGACCCACCCCTCGGATTCCACGATCACCTCGGATATATACTTCACGGCGGTGTTCGAGGATGAGTATTCGGGAACCCTGGATACGAACGACAACTTCGAACAGGCCTATCCGGGAAACAACGCCTGGTTCAACATAACCCTCAGGAACACGGGAACCAGAACGACAGACACCTTCTCCATTGCCGTTGAGGAAGGCAAGGGCGACGAGGAGTTCGACAACATCGAGATCTCCCCGGCAACGCTGATCCTCAGGCCGGACCAGGTGGCCACGATCTCCATCAACATCACGGTCCCGTCCATTGGCGACGAGATCCTCAACAGCGGTATCTACGAGGTTGTATTCAAGGCGACATCAGACGGAGAGACCAGTCAGACATTCGATGATATCGTGGTGGACAATCAGACCCTCAAGGTCAAGGTCATGCCGGTCTACAAGGTCCAGCTGTTGATACCCGAGGGATCGAAGACGGTCGATCCGGGAACCACATATACCGGCATAGCGCTGAACATCACCAACAAGGGAAATGATCCCTCCACCATCAACGTCAAGGTGGACACGCAGACCGCTTCAGGTAACAGGAAGTGGGCAACGATCTCGCCCTCCACCGTTGCTGATCTACCGGCCAATGGAGCTACCGACGTCAACCTGAAACTGGTCATCCCGTCAAATGCAGCAGCCGGTCTGGTGACCTTCTACTTCAGGGCAGAGGTCGCAGGCCACATTGAGGTGTTCGAGTTGACCACCTTCGAGGTAGTGGTCGAGGAGGAATACAAGGTCGACCTGTATCTTGCGGCTACGGCCAGCATATCCAAGGAGGCCGAACCCGGCGAGCTGGTCGAGTTCACGGTCCAGATGAAGAACAAGGGCAACGCTGTGGATGATTTTGAGCTTTCCATGGCCGCTGATAAACCCAATTGGATCGATGACAATTTCGGCTTTTACGATGGTGAGAATAAAGGCAATGCCGTGGTTCTCACGGATGTTGCCATCGATGAGGTCAACCAGATATGGTTGGATATCCAGGTTCCGGAGAACGCCCCGGCCGGAGAGCAGACCTTCGCGCTGACGGCGAAGTCTATCGGGGATAATGCGAAAACCGACAAGATAACCCTGACGGTGGATGTCGATCCCAACAGGGATGTCGAACTGCTTACGTCCGAGGCCACCAAGGACGTGATCCCGGATGTGGACAAGTCTACTACCGAGGTGGAGTACACCGTCCAGGTGGTCAACCTGGGAGAGGACAAAGATTCCTTCAGGCTAGAGGTAGTGAGCGAATCCACTTTGAGGCCCGGACACATCGACACCGCGGATTGGGCCCTCACCCCCAGGTCCGACTATCCCTTATGGGTGATACTGGAGAAATCCAAGACCTCATCCATCCCCAAGGGAGGCCAGGAGGAGATCACGGTGACCATCAGGATCCCCAACAACTACTATGATCCCGCGGTGTTCGACACAGTGATCTGGGCCTACTCCGAGGGGGAACAGGGAACCTCCGATGACAAGTACTCCGAGGTGCTGGTCCTCAAGACCGAGATCAAGCAGACCTATGGTGCGAATATCATTGTACCTATGGATTTCAGTAAAACCAAGGAGGATCGTCTCTCAAATGATGATATATTGTATGGGGAATTTATCGTAAGGGTGGAAAATACAGGTACGGGAGTGGACACATTCCAGCTGGAGATCGATGATAGTTCCATGCCTTCCGGATCGGAGATATTGTATATCGACATCTACGCGACCTCCATCGACCCGGAGGATTCTGGAATGATCACATTGACAGTGGAGTTCCCATCGGACACATCAACAGGTAAGTACAGATTCAAGGTTCGGTGGATCTCTCGAGGGGATGATACCAATTATAATGTTGACGAGGATTATACGACAAATTGGAAGGAGATCACCGTGGAGGTCACACAGATCCACGGCATCGATGTCGATGTGGACAAAGAGGTCGAAGAGGGAGAGGTCGGAGAAAAGGTGGACTACAAATTCACCGTAAAGAACCTCGGGAACGATGATGATAACTTCGTCGTGAAGATCTCCGAACCCAACTACAAGAGGTGGGTCTCCGCGGACAAATCCTCGTTCACACTTGGACCGAAAGGCAGCGCCACACAACAGATTGTGATAACGATCTCTGCACGCATACCCGATGATGTCGAAGAGGCGAGGGCCGGATTATATGAATACAGTATCACTTTCTATTCTGAAATAAAAGAGGAGAAAGCTAAAGAGACGATAAACATCACCCTGGAAATAGAGGACCTCTACGAACACGAGATAAACTCCGACGATGACATTCAGAACGCGGAGGTGGGGGACATTGTGTCCTACTCCTTCAAGGTGACCAACAGGGGCAACGGGGTCGACACCTACAACCTCAAGGTCCTCGGGACCAGGAAGGAGTGGGGCAGGCTCTCGGCCTACGCCCTCGCCCTGGAGCCCGATGAGGAGGCGCTTGTCTACCTCAACGTGACCGTGCCCTTCCTTGGAAGGCCCGAGAACAGCAATGGGGAGGCATCCTACGTCACCGATGGCGAGGATGTAGAGGCGTCAAAGTATCTATTCACCATAGAGGTGGAGTCCAGGGGAGACAGGAACGCCGAGCCGGAGGAGATCACCTTCACAACCTCTGTCGAACAGACCTTCGTTGCCAGCGTACCCGAACTGGATGAGGCGACCGAGGAAAATCGCAAGAACTGGGATGTCAACGACAACAGCATGGTGATCAAGTTCTACGTGGAGAACCTGGGCAACAAGGACGATACCTTCAAGATAAAGCCGCCCACGGTACTGCCCATCGGCTGGAGGCTCACCATCAGCCCGACCATCGTGACTGTTGCGATGGGCGACCAGAAGGAGATCACCGTCACCATATCGGCCCTGGAGGTGGACAACTTTGCGGTCGGCAGGCAGGAACTGAGGTTCCAGGTCCTGCCCGATAGCGGGTCGCTTTCCGGCAAGAAGGCAAGGGTCGAGTTCAACATGTACTTCAACGTCTCCGCCCCGGATCTGGTGATGAAGGACGACTCCATAAAGGTCAGCAGCAACCTCGTCACCGGGGAGAAGACCACCGTGGAGATCACGGTCTACAACGAGGGTACGGAGACCGCGGAGGACGTGACCGTCACGCTGTACGATGAGAACGGCAATATCATCGGGAGCGACATGCGTACCATAGGGTATGGCTCCTCGGAGAAGTTCGAGATCGACTGGATACCATCATCGGGCAAGCACACGCTCCGCGCTATAGTGAACAAGGACATGGAGGATGTCATCGAGACCAACGAGGACAACAACGAGGATAAGGCGGATGCGAACCTTCCCCCCTTTGATATCCAGGCGCTAGTGGGCGGTTTCTGGGGCATCTTCGTCGCAGCGATCGTTCTGCTGGTCCTGCTACTACTCGTTGCGGTCGTCGCCTTCAACAAGAACCGCGAGGCGAAACTGCTCACCCAGAAGCTCAGGTCCGCGGACCTGGGCGGCGGTGGCAGAGGCGGACCCAGGAAGCTGATGAAGGAGGCAGGCGGAGCTCCCGTACCGCCCAA
>JAUVLN010000134.1 GCA_030600725.1 Thermoplasmatota archaeon
GATCGGATCCTCGATAGCCGTTACTGTCACCGTTACCGGCTCTGCCACGATCTCGTGGAGTCCGTCCGATATGATGAGGGTGATCAGGTGCGTACCGGGCTCCAGTATCACATCGAATTTCAAGGGATCGGTCGCATCCACTCCAAGTTCCGTAACCGTCTCATTGTCATCTACATCGGTCCATGTGTCCTTCCATGAGACATTGATCACATCGCCGTCAATGTCGTAACTTGAGCTTGCGTCAAGCGCGATCAGGCTGCCCTCCATAACGCTGAGCCCATTCACCGGAGCATCGATCACCGCTATGGGTTGGGTATTGATCCATATATTGTGGATATCCGAGTAAGCGGTTGGATTTCCGACAAGATCCTTCGCTCTGAACTGAATGAAATTCACGTCCCCGTAAACCAGTTCCAGACCAATATCCACAGAGACCTTTCCCTCGCCTGCAGTCGTCTCGACGGTTTCCCAGTTCTCGGAATTCAGGTTTGCCCTTCCCCTGGTGGAGAGCCTGTAATCCACGGTGGCCGGGTCTACACCGCTGAGGTCATCAAGGATATCCACTGATATGGAAACATTACCCATGTCAAACCATACACCTTCCCATTCCGCCAAATCGTTGACCAATACACCGCTGAAATCAACTTCCGAGAGATCTATCAGGACCTGTATGGGCTCGCTCTCCATCTGATTTCCGGCAGCATCCTTGGCCCTGAACTTCACGAAGTTGTCCACACCCTCCTTCAGGGTTGGGGCAACCTCTATCGTTACCGTCTGGGCATTCAATACGTAATTGGCCGATATCCAGGGTCCATATGTCTCATTGCCATCCCCGGATATCGCATATTCCACCGAATTTCCTGCTATGGATACCCCGCCGATATCGGTAATGGTTATACCGATCTCGGGGTTTGGGGTATTGGACCATTCGGTTTGATCTGGATGGAAATCACTGAATTCCAACCCCTCATAGTCGAGGTAGATAGAGGCAGTTGTGTACTCCCCGATATGGCCCACCATGTCGTGGGCCCTTACGCTGACCTCGATCTCACCCTCCGCCTCCGTATCTATCTCCAGGAATGTGTTCTTTGTGATGATCGTGCCCTCTATCCCGGTGGCCGTTACCTCGTAATACCTGATGCCGGAGAAGATCTCCGCAGGCTCGTACCAGGTAACGAACAGCTCACCTTCGTTGTCAACCAACACGTTCGTGTCCGTAAAGCTGTCCGCGTGGATGGTCAGGCCGCCTGGCGCCATAGGAATATCGTTGTCAACATATACGTGGAAACCGGGCAGTTCATTCACTACCATCGCTCCATGTATGCCCCAGAGCTTGAATTCAAAGGTCACCTTGATCGGCATGCTCCCCGTATTCAGCGGGAGAATGAAATCCCTGCCCATGGAGGAATCATCTTTGGCGATCTGGCCGTGAATGCTCTCCCCCTCGAAGTAGAAATATTCCTGTTCGGGATGGAACGGTTCCACGCCGAAGTCCGTCATGAAATTCTCCGTACCCTCATAAACTAGACTGATACCGGTGAATATGATATCCGTATCTTCTGGAACTATCTCGCCTTCCACAAGCATTCTGTGCTCCTTGCCGTCGTAGTATCTGGTCTCGGGATCTCCACCAACCCACGCTTCAATTTCCCCCATATACAGGAACCTCGATTTCAGATGTGCGAACTCTTCGATAGTGTAAGCACTCAATCCGTTATCCGCGATAAGATCGATATAGCCATCGAAGGTCACATTCATTGTGAATCCCATGCTCCATGTCCAGATCGCCTCCGAGTTCTGGCTGTCGATCTGCACATCAAAGGAACCATAATCTATATCCAGCCATCCAAGGTCATCCCCTTCCGTTGACCAATTCCCATCTCCGCTTAACTCAAAATCGACCTGGTAATCTCCCATCACAAATGAGAGGTCCAAAATGGCATATTCCGGATTCCATTTGTTCATCACAGAGGCCCTGAAGTCATAGCTCTGTCTTCCAATGTAGAAGGTCTTGTGATCCGGGAGTTCCCCGTTGAGCTGCCTTATCTGGGGTTTTCCTATCATATCGTAGTTGGAGAGCCCCCATACCTTACCATAACCGTACTTACTTTCCTTGTAGTTGTAATAGTTGGATACGAATAGGTCCTCCGCATCGTCAATGTTATCCCGGTTCCAGAAACATATGGTGGAGTAGGTGTTATAATAATAATATGGATAACCACCCATAGCCTGATAGTTCGATCCGGAACTTGTTGGACCCTTGACCGTTATCAGGGTCATCGCTACAGCATCTTCGTCGAGGTTAAGGGTCTTCGGCCCACCTCCCTGGAAATATGAGCCGCCGAATACCCAAATGGTACTCGATGATCCATAAGGAGCGCCGAATGCCAGGTCATCAACACCATTTCCGTCCCAATCCCCCATTGCAAGTGCGCCGAAATAATTGGAGGAGCTCTGGGGGTTGAATACATGGTCATAGTTTGAACTTTGAGTGATATCCTTGTTGCCTGTAGTGTATGATGCGGAGCCGTGAACTAGATAGACGCAGCCCCTGTTGCTGTTGCCTCTCCAGGCTACCATGCCAATATCGGCAAGGCCGTCTCCGTTTACATCCCCAACCCGGACCTGGGTGCCGAGATAGAACTGAGTATATGTCGAATCCCTTTTTCCATGGTATACGGTAGTTGATGCATAGGTGGAATCTATATCCGTGAGGGTAGAGACCGATTTGATATTCGATTTGGGATGGAATACATGTACCGTCCCCGCGTAAGTATAGGCCCCTACTTTCGATGTGGTATATGCATATCCGGATCCTATCACCAGTTCCTCCCTGCCATCTCCATCCATATCTCCCAGCTCGATCGGGCCGGTTCCGAACCAAGCGTAATAGCCACTGTTGTAGAGGATACTGGACCGGGGTATTATCCTGAAATCATAAACTCCCCATCCATAGGAGGAGCTCAAGGAATCACCTCCCCACCAACCGAAGATCATCCCATACTTGTAACCTGAGTAAGAATACCGGTAGTACGGTGCACTGATGATTACATCATCATACCCATCACCGTTGAAATCTCCAAGCCCAATGGACCTTCCGAAACACGTATTCGTGGTTCCACTAAATGTAACATTGGCCGAGGAACGATCATGGTCACCTCTCATCGAATCCCAACTGGGGCCCCCATAGAACAGGGTGGCCTCCCCCGTCGAGTAACTGGAATATCCTATAACGGAAGCAAGAAGGTCGTCATAGCCGTCGCCGTTCACATCACCAATGGCCAGATCAGCTCCATAAGGACAGTACCTATTTGCTTTCGAATTGGTGAACGTCCAGTCCGCATCGGAACTCGAGATCGCCAGGTTTGGAGGTACTAAAGCGTTGTTCCCGTCAAATATATAGACTGCACCCCTGCCGTTATAATCACGGTAACCGCCTGCGACCACGAAATCCATCACACCGTCACCGTTGAAATCCATGGTTTTCATCGAAGTTCCCAGGTAATCGTACTGACGTTGTCCCTCAATGGAGTATTCATAACCATATTCGGCCATGTCGTAATAGCCGGAACGGCCATCGAACCAGCTGCCGCCATCCTCGGTCGCTTCCCCCACTTGAACGTCCTTCTCACAGTTTACGGCCCCCAGAAGAGGGACGAAACCAGCCAAGATCAATATCATGATTATAGATACGGAAAAAACCCATACATATCTCGCCCTGGACAGATATTCCAAAATATCCATTACTTTCACCTCTGAAGGTATCTGAAAAAGGTCCCAACACCTTGTTGATTGAAGTTACTTCCTCTTATATAAAAGTATTTTCCAACTGGATTTCCATCATATTAAACATTCTGGTTTTCCAGTAGTCTGGCAGAGGTGGAACCACCACATTTTTAGGCGTTTTTACTCCAGATCCATATCGTTCTTTTGGCCATGTGGACCAACTGAAACCACCCTCATCAACGGGTATCTCATCTCCTCGGCCCAACCGAGCTCACCGACCGCCTCCATTCCCTCATACACAATGGTCACACGGCCGGCCATCATCCTCTCGGATAAAGAGCAGTACCCGAACCCGGATACGGACCTTTCGATCTCCTCCCTGTCAAGTGATATCTCAGCATCCGTCACGAATGGTTGACTCAGTATCCCTTCACATATGGCACTCTCCATCGAATCGACATTGCCCAGGTTTATCGGGGCACCCAGATATTGATGAAAGAACGATGCGAGCTTGATGCCCAGCTCGAATGCGGCCCTCTCGCCGTCACTGCAGTTAAAACAGGTCGTCGATCTCATGGTCGGTGCACCTCTCGTTGTCATCTATAAGCTCATCTATCGCAGTACCCTCCGCTTCATCCTCCGCAAGGAGGAGCTCATCCTTCATCCTCCTTGACGCACCCCAGATGTGCTTCGGATCGTGGATCAGGGGTGAAAGCATATATCCCAGGGCAGCCACGGTGAAGATCATGGCTCCGGTCATGCCTAGCTCCGGGTTGTTTGATCCCATGAGCAGTGTGAAGATCATCAGGAACACTATCAACCCTGCAAGGATCATGAGCTTGCCCCGGTACTTCCTGTACATGATATCCGACACCATCAGGAAGGATGAGAGGAAGATGAAAGCCGGAATGATCACCTGGTCCCCAGAGGTGATGTGATCTATATCCCAACCGATCCTCACTGACCAGAGATCAAAGGAGACCAATGCGACAACGACCATGGCCATCATCGGAGTGGGGATGCCGATGAAATGCTTGAACCTGAAACCTGAGAGGCTGAACCTCGCAAGCCGGAGTATTCCCAGGAGGACAATGGAAAGGGCAGCCAGAACGGATAGGATGGATTGTGCGGATGAGAATATGTTCCCATTGAAGGGATAGAAAGCATTGTAGATCAGGAAGGCGGGTGCTATCGCGAAGGTCACCGAATCGGCCATTGAATCCAACCATTTCCCGAAGTTGTGAGAGCTTCCGAACTTCCTGGCGATAGGGCCGTCAAGGCCGTCGAAGATCAACCCCGTAAGGATAAGTAGCATTGCTATCCGCAGGCCGTCGCCTCCCTGGCCCGAGAACATGACCGCACCTATCCCGCAGATGAAGTTCAGCAGCGTTATCGTGTCAGCGGGGGATATTATCTTGAGAATGGGTTTGGGAAAGATATCCCCATCCAGGGAGCGCCTCAGCCTCCTTCTGATCTGTTCACTTCTGGACCCGTGGACCCTCCTTTGATCCCTTCTCTCCCTGATCCTATCAAGGGAACGCTTCATTCCCCCGGGCATCCTTCCGTTCACCTGTGATACCTCCCCTTCAAGGGTGCTGCCAGGCACGAGGCCCCCGCCAGTACCCGATCCCCCGGTTTCACCAGTATCTCCATCCCTTTTGGCAGGGCGAACTTGAGGTCCACCCTGGAGCCGAAACGGATCAATCCTAACCTCTCCCCCCTCCTGAGCTCCTCTCCCCCGTTGACATAGGGTACTATCCTCCTTGCGACAGCGCCGGCTATCTGGGTTATCGTCCATGTGCCGTAACGGGTCTTTATCGTTGTGATGACCCTCTCGTTCCTCTCCGACCCCTTGTCGAATGCGGGTATATATCCCCCATGCTTCCTTTCAACAGATATCACCTGGCAATCAACGGGAACCCTGTTAACATGCACGTTATGGATGTTCATGAATATGTTGATCCGATGATATCTGCCATCCCTGTAAACTTCCAGGACCCTGCCGTCAGCGGGAGACACCACACCGTCCCCGATACGCCTCTTGGGATCCCGGAAGAATAGAATGAGCGGTATGTTCAGGACCAACGGTAGGGCGGCCAGGACGATGAATATGGGTTGACCTCCCCCACGGTAGAAGAGGATCGGGATGATGCTGATAAGGGAGAATATCCCGATCCACCATGGTGTTCCTCTCGCCAGCACATGACCACCTCTATTTATCCGGTGGGAGATATCATTGATACGGCTATAACCTTTGCTCTCGATCCTTTTGATCTCATCAGAAGGGATCCTCGCCCCTGCGCCTCATCGTTTGAACGACGATGCCCCCCAGGATCACAGTGATCGCTATTCCTATCGCTCCTATGACCACTGCGAATACGGACACACCATCCTTCTCCACCTCATTATTCACCGGATATCCCCCATCGTCCTCATGTACAACGGTGAAGTTCATCTGATAGATCCTGGAATAATCCATCCCATCGGTTGACCTTGCCAGAACGACATGATCATCCTCCGAGAGCATGTCGCAATCCACGCTGAATGTCCAGTCAGGGTAGGTGGGGACAAGCGCCCAGGGATCGGAATCTATCCTCACCTCGAT
>JAUVLN010000026.1 GCA_030600725.1 Thermoplasmatota archaeon
CTGTTCGTCGGGTCACGGTTTTGCTATCGCTTCCTTCAGACATCACCTCACGATGATGCCCTTGCGAGTCGCTAGTACTTCGCCTCCACCAGGCTGTACAGGGGACTTGCACCCCCAAGATACCAGACATGCCCGGCACACTACATTAATAAAATGCATGGCATTTTATGAATATCCACCACAAAGCGGAAATGGAGAGGTCCTTTTCATCCCTTGTTTTCCTCGATCTGCGGAGGATATTATCCTCCCTCATCATCTCTACCATTTCATCTGTAGTATAGCCCTCATACTCTTCCAGTATCACTCTCGCAGTGTCTCCGGTCTGGTCCATGACAAAACTTGTATCCCTCCCCATACTCTTCGATAAACGAATGTACGTGCGTCTAAGCGCATGGAAAGGGATATGCTTACGAATGTTCGTTCTCATGAGTACCATCTGTAACTTGTTGTATGCTGTTCTGCCAGAGAATTGGAATATATACCGCTGATCCCTGGGAAGCGACCTGATGTACATCTTCAAGATCTGAACAAGCTCGGGAGGAAGTGAGACCATCCATAATCGATCCTTCTTCTCCTCCCAGAACACTATCTTGTGATTTTGAAGATCGATCCTGTTGATCTCTATCTTGACGATATCGCTCCTTCGGATCCCGGTTGCAACTGCAATCTCGATCAGAGCCTTCTCCTCCAGGGTCTCGCAAACATCGATAAGTTGCTGAACCTCACTAAATGTAAGGCTCTCTTTCATCTTCTTCAGACCTGAATAATCAACCTTGATGTCCTCTCCCTGAAAATCTACCCGATATTTACGTTTCCTATCTTTTCGTGTCATAAACGATCTATTGACCGATCCTGACTTGTTTTTTTCTATTTGCCTGGAGTTATCCTGTTATAAACCTCATGGATCCAAATGATGTTCATGGCGTCCCTCATGGAGCACTGGATCTCCTGCGATCACCTATCTTCCAACCATTCAAGTATCGCCCTCGATAGGGCGATCCTTCTATCTGTGAACGAATGGTCCGAATCTATCATGACATCCGTCAGGTCCACCTCTCCATTCTCTTTCAGCACCTCAAGAACTGGCTGGTGATGAAGCTCCGGTATTGAGACAGTATCCCTTTCCGCTCCAATCAATAGAACCCTCTTGTCCTTCAGGGAGGAACATCTCAATGAGATGTCAAAATCGTCCCCGCCTCTCCAGATCTCGTCAAACACATCACCCACTGTGATGCCCTTGAGCGGCCTTATCATCTCTTTCAGGTCCCGCTCTATCAGTTTTCTGGTCAGCTTATCTCCTCCCAGCCTCCCCAGAACGGAGAAATTGAAAGGCGCAATGGCGCCTATCTCCTCCACCCTTTCATCCGAAAGACCTGTGAGAAGCGCTGCCCATCCTCCCATGGAGTGCCCTATCAATACGATCCTGTCGGCATCCACTCCAAGCCTTCTGGCCTTTTTATCATTCCTCAGAAACGACAGAGCGGTCCCGACATCCTGAAGCACGCGTTGAAAGCTGAAGGTACCCTCACTACCCCACGACCCCCTGTAATGGAATATCAGGGAGTTCCATCCCGCCCTGCATAGGGTCTGGCCGATGTCGAAGTTCCTCTCATGGCCCGGAAATCCATGAAGGATCACCGCGGTCGGATGAGCCCCTTTCCCACGGGCCCTATACATGATCCCGTAGAGATCAGACCCGTGGCTGTTCATGATGATATGCTCGATCCTGGTCGGGTTCTTGGGATTGGTTCCTGTGGGGTCCTGTGTTACAGGGTCAAACATGGGTATTCCCTATTCTCCCTAAATGGTCATGGACTATTAACTGTTGAGCCCTGATGGCCTGTCTGATCGTGGATTATTCGTCGGCCATCAGGCGTATACGGGTATTACGTAGAATAGTATCGAGAAATACTGGAGAACGGCGCCTCCCAGAACGAAGATGTGCCATAAAGCGTGATTGAAGGGGATATCCTTCATCAGATAGAAGGGGATCCCAAGGGAATATAGGATCCCACCAAGCCCCAGCAGGATCAGCCCGTTCATGGGAACAACTTCAAGGACGGTCCTGAATACCAGTATGATACACCAACCCATTGCGAGATAGACCATGGTGGAAATCCAGTTGTATTTCCCTGCAAAGAATACCTTCCACACCGTACCTGATATGACACCCCCCCAGAGAACGCCCATCAGTGTGAAACCCATCCAGCCCCTCAGATACGTCAATAGAAAAGGTGTGTACGTCCCTGCGATGAGAAGATAGATGGAAGAATGGTCCAGGATCTTGAAGACCTTCTTGGAGCGTTCTCCCTGCAGGCTGTGGTACATTGTTGAATTTGCGAAGAGCATTACCAATGAGGTACCATAGATCGTGCAGCTGACGATGTGCCAGGCGGTTCCATGCATCGCCGAGAAGACCACGAGAAGGACCAATCCTGCCACCGCAAGGGCCCAGCCTATACCGTGAATGATGGATTGGCGATCTCCTCTCCGATAGAATAACTCCTTATATTGGCCACAACCATGAACGACCATATGACAATATTAATTT
This sequence comes from Thermoplasmatota archaeon, assembly GCA_030600725.1. Classification (GTDB taxonomy): domain Archaea; phylum Thermoplasmatota; class Penumbrarchaeia; order Penumbrarchaeales; family Penumbrarchaeaceae; genus JAGLEG01. The sequence goes on from JAUVLN010000026.1 coordinate 2,552, forward strand.
AACCTTTTCGCCATTTTACATTTATATCGACGATTCTTATTATTTTGCACATAATATTTTTGTATTATCTTCCTTTCCAGCAATAATCTTTAAAATAAATATTTATTATCAATAACTCAGTGCCCTCCTCAACCTCTCCGTTGGCTCCCTGTAATGCCCCTCTCCCCTGATCTTCTCCGTATATATCGCCATGGTCGGACAGTGATTGTAACAGGCCCAGCACCCATAGCATCTGGAGTCATCGAACGAGGGGGCCCCACCCATCCGGATCGCACCATAGGGGCAGACGGTCTCGCAGTTACCGCATCCGATACACAATGCCTTGTCCACCATGAGTGGGCCCATCTTCTTTTTGGACTTCCTTCGATCCTTCTGAGGTATCAGGGAGTTGAGGATCCCGATCCTGATGGGCCTGGGTTTCAGGTCCCCTTTCAGCGAAATGGTGATCAGGATATCATTGAGATCGGAGGCGAAAGCCTTGAACCTGGCGATCTCCTTCTCGTTGGGCCGATCATCATGGGTAAAACCCTTGACCCTGAGCGGAACGAAATTCTCTGGCGTGATCAGCTGATGTCCTGCGATGGGGGTCATTCCGGCTTTGAAAACCATCCTCTCTATCGTTTTAAGGGTCCTACCGGGCATTCCCCCGTATGTGATGAGAATGAAAGCGGGTTTTCCCCTGCATCCTTTCAGGCTCCCGATAAAATCGATAAAAAGCCGAGGGGGGCCCCCGTGATCGACAAACGTTGCGAATCCCGCAAGATCGTAGGAGGAGAGGTCGAACCCCATGGCCGTCCTCAGGTCGATCAGGTCCACCGCTGACTGGGAGATCTTGCCGGCCACATACCTCATGGCGAGCTCGGTGTTCCCGGTCCCGGAATAATAGAAGAGGGCGCCTCTTGTGGCCATGAAAGTGGCATTAGCGGAGCGGATATAAATAAAGCTCAGTTTAAACACTTTAATTGGATATGAGGGGGCCCTTTGGTCAGGAAAATACACTTGAGATAGGAAGAACCATTCCAGGTAGATCTCAATCTGAAGCAACCTTTCTCACTGCAGCTGCCGGGAACATGACCAGATAGATAATTGCAACCATGATAAGAGCCGTGCCGATTCCATGGATATCTGCCATCCAGCCGATGAATGGGGCGAATACTGCAGTAATAATTGACACCAGCTGGGATTCTACACTGAGGCCGGAGGCCATGACCTTGCTGGATATCGTGTCGCTGATATATCCTACGTTCAATGGCCTGCGTATGTTCTGCATCACATAGAGCCCGATGAATGCCAGTACGGCATAAATGTACCATGCATAATGGACCGAAAGGCCGGCCATGAGAATGAATATTCCCCCCATGATGAATGTCATGTTCATTGGCCTGGCCAGATTATCGAATTTCGAGGCGAACCTTCCGGCATTTCCGGACACCACCGCCGATATCAGGTAAAGGGAAAAATAAGTGAGGCCCACCAGCACGGCGATCCTTTCCTTATCTACAAGGAACAGAAGCACCGGCAGGGCGATGGCCTGAACCTTGAGTATTGGCTGGAGATACTCCCGGGAGGCCTTGAACACGCCTCCGTAGAGGGAAGAGTTCAGGATGCCGCGCACCGCGTCCCTGTTCCTGAATATACCAGTAAAAGAGTGCCAGGTTTCAAAAAAGGAGCTTTTTAGGCCGCCACCACCCCGGGCCCTTGTAATGTCCCCATCAAGGTATGCGGGATAAGAGGCCATCAGAAACAGCTCGATGACGCACGGGACAATTGAGGCCAGGAACACTATTCTGTAGTCGCCGAAATAGAATACAAGCACTATGGCGATAAGGGCGGATATGGCAGAGCCTATCTGGGAAGCTGAACGCGTGCGTCCGTAGTACTCCACCTTCATATGCTCTATCTTCTTTTTCTTCAGGTAGTCGAGGATCATGGCCTTGTGGGTTCCACTCCTTAAGGCCTCGCCAGAGGCAAAGAACACCATGGCTACGGCAAAGAACCAGAAGTCCCGGAACAGGAAGAACATCAGGAAGGAAACAAGGTAGGATGAAAATGAGATGAGCATTGCCTTTCTCCTGCCGAAGGAATCCGCCAGGAATCCGGTTGGTAGCTCGAATACATTGGTAAATATCTCCCGGATTGCATACAGCAGCCCAATTGAAAAAAAGGAGAGGCCAGCATCTATAAAGAACAGTATTATGAAAGGGTCAAAGAACCGTAGATTCTTCAGAAAGCCGTACAGCCTGAACTTGAGGTACATCCTGTCCCGGGGTATCTTCATCGAATGCATAATGCGGATTCAGACTAAAAAGCATTCACTTGACAGGTTTCAATAATTTGAAATCGGCATACAGATCATAGTCCAAAACACAACTTACGCTTCAGAACGGCATCTTATCGGAGATCCCCAGTTCATCCCCCATCAAGATGAAGTCCCCCTGAAGGGACCGGTTCAATGCAACTCCGATATCCTTCCTCTCCAGATAGGTCAGGTATTCACGCTCACCCGCGGTATAGATCCTCTCCTGACCTGGCGCTTTCCCGGAGGCGCGGAGGGTTCTCAATATCTCGCCGGTGGTCCTCTTGAAATCCCCGGGTTCGGTGAACGCGGAGATATCCATCGCGATGAAGAAGTGGCCAACGTTCATGCCGGTGATATCCTTCAGGAACAGCCCTCCCTGAAGGGCCGAGGATAGTATCTCAACGACCGTGGAATATCCATAACCCTTGTGTCCCCCGGATCCCACACCCACTCCGCCAAGAGGCAGAAGAGCAGCGTCCCCTTTCACCATATCCTGAAGGATAGCACCTGTATCTGTTCGGATATTCCCATCCCTTCCAACCACCCATCCCTCGGGGATCTCCTTATCGATCCGATCATACATCTCGACCTTGCCCCTCTGGGCGATCGAGGTGGCGCAGTCTATCAGGAACGGGAACCCCTCATCCGTGGGCATACCGAAGGCGAGCGGATTGGTTCCCAGCATGCCCTCGGTGCCGTAGGTCGGGGCCACAGACGGCCTGGCATTCGTGCCGCATATCCCTATCATCTCCGCCTCGGCGGCCATCATGGAGTAATAGCCCGCCATCCCGTAATGGGTCGACTCCCTCACCACCACCATTCCCATCCCTACTTCCCTCGCCTTTTCGATGGCCATCTTCATGGACCTTGTCCCAATGACGAAACCCATCCCATTATGCCCGTCGATCACTGCCGTCGTCGCCGTCTCGCGAACCACCTCCATCCTGGTGATCGGCGACTGCAGGCCACTCCTTAACCGGTCGTAATAGAAGGGTTTCATCCTGTTGATACCATGGGAGTCCACCCCTATCCGATCAGCAGAGATTATGCTCCGAGAACATATCCGGGCATCGTCCTCCGGGACACCAAGTGCCTGGAATACATCCTCTATGAACCCCTCCATCCTATCAAAATCCACGTATACGATATCCTCCATTGAAAACAACCCCGGGAACGATCTCTCTATCACTGTAGCTATCTACTCGAATATAAAATAAGGGAAAAACGGGGGCGCATCAGCCCCCGATAACCGGGAAAACAGGCGGAACATCAGTGGGTTTCCTCTTTGACCCACTTCCTGTATGCCTCGATATCCATAAGGCCCTCGATCTCCTCGGGTTTGGATATTCTGGATCTGTAGATCCAATTCGTATATGCATCTTCATTCAGGGCCTCGGGGCCATCCACGAGTTCCTCATTGATCTCAAATACCTCACCGCTGAGTGGGGCGTAGATCGGTGTAGAGGCTTTCACGGACTCGACCATCCCCTCTGGCGCCAGCTCCTGGAACTGCTCGCATTCCGTCCCATCGACCGGGGGTTCAATATAAACGATATCGGTCAGGTTGTGGGTCGCATACTCCGATATGCCCACTGTGGCAATATCGCCCTCGATCCTGCACCATTCATGGGTCTTCGTATATTTCAGATCGTCCGGAAAGTGAAGCTCCTCGTCATCGCTCATTTGATCTCCTCCTCTTGCCTGTACAAGAGCAGATCGGTGGAGGTCGAAAGGCATATTTTAATATGTGGGAGGAAAGGGTGTGATTCCTCAGGTCGGACGCTATCCGATAGGTTAAAATCACCAAACGCATACGGACAAAACGGCTCATGGGTACAACAGGTGATCGATATGGCGGATGAAGCATTGGAGATAGTGATAATCGGCCTCGGTGCAGGTGGACTCTATGTATCAAAGGGTGCGTTGAACTTCAACAGAAAATGCCATGTGACGATCCTTGAGAAACGCGACCATGAGATGTTCTCCCCCTGCGGCCTCCCGTTTGCCCTGGAAGGGCGTGTGGATTCCTTCGAGGACCTCAAGCACGCGGTCCCCAGCATACCCAGGAAACTGGATATTCTCATCAATCACGAGGTCATCTCGATAGATGCAGAGAGCAAGATCGTCAAGGCCAGGGATCTCGTATCGGAAGAAGAGACGGAGTTCCCCTATGATCAATTGGTCATCGGCACCGGCGTTGTCCCCAGGGAGCTCCCGATACCCGGCCTGCAGGAGCTAAAAGGCAAGGGCGTTCATTTCGTCTCGGACACCATCGACACGGCTAGCCTTCAGGAGGCCGCAAACGCGTCCACAAAGAAAGCGGCCGTTGTGGTCGGAGGAGGTGCGGTGGGGATAGAGGTCGCGGAGGCCCTCAACCACCTGGGCCTGAAGGTGGCCATCACGAAGAGAAGGCCCGCACCGTTTCCAAACAACCTCGATCCCGAGATAGGCAAATACATAGTCGAACATCTGGAAGGATTGGGGATCAGGGTTCTCTTCGGGAAGGGGATAGATAGCATCAACGGGGAGGAACATGTGGAGTCCGCAACGATCGACGGAGAGGAGATCGAGTGCGACATCGTTGTCATGGCAGTTGGAACCACCTGCAGATTGGAACTCCCGAACATGATAGGTGCCAGAACCGACTGGGGACACGTTGTGGTGAACAACAGGATGGAAACCTCCGTCAAGGACGTTTACTGCGTGGGCGATATCGTTCGCACCCATTCCAGGATCGACGGGAGACCAACCATAATGCCGCTGGCAACGTCCGCTTTCAGGCAGGGCCTCACAGCTGGCGTGAATGCTGCAGGTGGAGATACATCGTATCCAGGGACCCTCAATACCTTCCTCTGCTGTATCGGGGGATTGGAGGTGGCCGCCACCGGATACAGACTGGAGGAGGCAAAACAGAACGGCTTCGATGCTGCTGCGATCCAGACGAAAGGCACCACGAAACCTCACTGGATGCCAGGACACGAGGAGATCGTGCTCAGATTGATCGTCAACAGGGATGACGGGCGGATCCTTGGAGGGCAGGCGGTCGGGAAGGAGGGAGCCGCCTGGAGGGTGAACATATTTGCACTGGCGATCCATGGAAAAATGACGCTTTACGACCTCCTGGACGCGGAGCTTGCATACAATCCGCCCTCATCTCAGATGTACGACCCGATATCACAGCTTGCGGAGATAGGCCTCAAGAGGTTGAGGCTGCCCCCAAAACAGGCCGACAGGACCTTCACTGCAAGGCAAGAGTAAAACCGTCCGGCCCATCACCGTGGTAGCAACCCTCATGTTTCATATAGCATTAGACGATATCAAAAGGGGGAAAAAGATGAGCGAAACTCCCATCGTGCACATCGAGAGGGCCACCCTGGATTCATCCGGGGAGGCGGTCAAGAGGACGCTGGAAGCACTGAAATGGAAGGATAAGGTCAAGCAGGGGTCCAGGGTCGTTATCAAACCCAACGGATGTCATGTCAAGTTCCTTCCGGGCCTTGTGACCACCCCTTCCATCCTGGGCGAGGTGGTCAGGATCTTCAGAACCAGGGCCTCCGAGGTCGTCGTTGTCGAATCCGACCTTCAGAGGTTCAACGCCGATCAGATCTTCGATTCCGTACCATACAGAGAGGAGGTGGAAAAGGCGGGCGGGAGATGCTCCAATCTCACACAGGAGAAGCAGATCAGGGTAAAGATACCAGCCGGCCAGCACTGGAAGGAAAGAACGATGCCCGAGTCGCTGGTGGAGCACGATCTATTCGTGACGATGCCCGTGATCAAGACCCACAAGCTCTGGCACGTTTCCCTGTGCATCAAGAACCAGTTCGGATGCGTACCCGAATCGGACCGGGTGAAATATCAGAAGTTCCTTCCCCAGGTGGTGGGGGATTTCAACTCATATCATCCTGCAGGGCTCTGCATCGTCGACGGGATCGTGGGATTGGAGGGGGACGGACCCATTGCAGGAATTCCGAAGAGGATGGACCTGATAGTGGGAGGAGACAATCTGGTGGCGACAGATACCGTTCTGTCCCATATTATGGGTTTCAAACCCGAGCAAAGCGAACTCATCATGAACGTCTTTGAAAGGGGGGGCGGACCCATCGACCTCGGAAAGATACGCCTTTCGGGATTACCTTTGAAAGAGGCTGTCAACCCATACAAACCACCTTCCCGGGACTTCATATCCAGCATGGAGAGATTGGTGAGGAGGCATCCCAGATTGGCCAATTTCGTATACAGGAGCTGGTTCTTCACCATCGCAAAAAAGACCGCCTGGGGTGTGAGGGGCCTTTATGGTTACAAGAGCCAATACCATGAGGATGTGGCCAGATCAGGCCTATGGGAAGGTTACAACTGGGAGGAGCTCATGCAGGTCTATACCCCCATTGCCTAAGATCAATTAATTTATTATGGAGTTGGAGGGAATCGATAGTGCTTTCCGAGAAGGAGATGAAAAAGAGGGTGAAGGATCAGGCCTCGGCCGATCCTGATAGGTTCTACCCAACGGAAAAGATGAGGGAGATCGGGCTCATCAGGTCCACATGCGGCAAATGCGGCACCTCCTTCTGGTCGGCGGATCCCGATAGATCGGTCTGCGGTGAGCCGGCATGCATTGGGGGTTACCAGTTCATCGGGGGTAAGAACTGCACGCATGTCATGGATTTCATCGGGGTTTGGAAGAGGTTTTCAGACCTTTTCGAGAAGAGGGGTTACACCCCGATCAAAAGATATCCCTCCATATCCAGGTGGAACCCCACATCGGATTTCACCCTTGCATCGATAACCGATTTTCAACCATATGTGGTCAGGGGGGCCGTAAAACCCCCGGCGAATCCCCTTGTGGTACCCCAGACCTGCATGCGTTTCAACGATGTGGATAACGTGGGCATCACGGGCAGGCACAACACGGGTTTCATCATGATAGGACAACACGCCTTCGTCCCTGAGGAGGAGTTCGATCAGGCGCGTTATTTCGACGATATCCATGCATGGTTGATCGAAGGGATGGGCATCCCCCTGGAGGACATCGTGTACCACGAAGATGCCTGGGCGGGCGGAGGTAATTTCGGCTGTTCCCTTGAGTTCTTCTCCAAAGGCCTGGAGATCGGAAATCAGGTCTACACCATGTACGAAAGGGAAGGGGATGAGTTGAAGGGGCTCGGCATAAGGGTGCTCGATATGGGGATGGGGCAGGAGAGGCCAGCGTGGTTCTCGCACGGTACACCGACATCCTATGAACCGAACTTCCCCACGGTCATGAAAAGGTTGTTTCACATAGCGGGCATCCAGAATGATGGGGAGGAGAAGGATATGATGGCCGCGTTCCTCCCGTATTCCGGACTTCTCAATATGGAGGAGGTGGACGACATCGGTTCCGTTTGGACCGATATAGCCGCCCGTTTGGGTGTTGACCTGCCGCTCCTGAAAAAGAGCGTTATGTCTCATGCGGGATTATACTCCATAGCGGATCACAGCAGAACACTCCTATTTGCCCTGGGGGACGGAGGACTTCCATCGAATTCCGGAGGAGGATATAACCTCAGATTGATCTACAGGAGGGCAATGGACTTCATACAGACAAATGGCTGGGACATAGATATCGGCGACGTATGCCACTGGCATGCCCGATATCTGGTCCCACAGTATCCGGAGATGCTGGGATCCATCGATGAGGTCAGGCAGATACTGGACCATGAGAGAAAGAAGTACTTCTCGAACAAGGAGAAGGCGACCTCCACCGTGGAGAGGTTGAAGAGGAAGGAGGGACAGGGCAGGGAGATCACGATGGACGATATGCTGAAACTGTACGATTCACAGGGTATAACGCCCGATCTCCTGAAGGCTTCGGGACTTGACCTGGAGGTGCCCCCCGATTTTTACAAACGGGTAACCGAGCTTCATGCGGACTCCGGTGCAAAGGCCCGGACTGGTAAGGATCTCAAGATCGAACTGGGCGAACACCCGGAGACGGGGATCCTGTACTTCGATGATTATCTGGATCTGGAGTTCAAGGCGATCGTGCTTGAGGCAGTAGACGGGTACGTGATCCTCGATTCTTCGGCCTTCTATCCAACCTCGGGTGGACAGCTTCACGATACAGGCACTCTCGTCGGCCCGACCACTATCGAGGTTGCGGAGGTGTTCAAACAGGACCACCTGATCGTCCACAGGGTTTCTGGAGACCTGACAGGTTGGGTATCCGGGATAGAGGTCTCGGGTCACGTAGATGAGACCAGAAGACGTCAGCTGGCCCAGCACCATACGTCGACCCACATGATCAACGGTGTGGCCAGGAAGATCCTGGGGAACCATATATGGCAGGCCGGAGCGGAAAAGACCGAGGAGAAGGGGAGGCTGGATATCACCCATTACAAAACCCTTGACGCGGATGAACTCGACCAGATCGAGAGGGAGGTTAACGGTATCGTAACCGCATCCATCCCGGTAGAATCCATGCTGCTCCCCAGGGATGAGGCCGAGAACCGATTCGGCTTCAGATTGTATCAGGGAGGGGCGGTTCCAGGCGAAACCCTCAGGGTCATCCGGATCGATGATCTGGACACGGAAGCCTGCGGGGGCACACATCTGAGAAATACATCCGAGGCGGGAAGGATCACGATAACAGGTGTCAAGAAGATACAGGATGGGATACTCAGACTCGAGTATGTGGCCGGAGCAAGGGCCCTTGAGATGTATCGCTCGGACCTTAAAGATCTGACAGGCCTGATGAATGTCATGGGCATCGAGAGGAGCGGAGCGATCAGGGAGGCCGGGGAATCTATATTCACGGTATGGAAGAAGCTCCGGAAATATCGCTCCAGGGCCAGGAAGATCAAGGACCCCGAGAGATCGGCAGAGGCGAGGACGGAACTGCTCGGATCGATATCATCGTCCCCTGCTTTGGTTTACGTGGAACGCTTCAAGGAGATGGGAAAGCCGGATGATGGGTCCATAGCCGGATCGGGTGTGATCGATGCGGATATCGCAAGGCCCCATCAGCACCTATCCGATATCTCGGCTGTTTTCTCCGTGCAACGCACTCAGCTCCTCAGGACCTATGTCAGGTTCATGAACGATCTGGTCGAATGGACACAGGAGCTTGATCAATGATCCCAAAACGAAAGATACCAAACCAGCAGGGGTGAAATTCCAGACGTCCCATTCACCTGTTTTCATCGTATGATAACAGGATGGGAAAGGAGAAATAGTATCAGGGTGAAATAGTAGAGAAGCAGTGATCTTCCGACATCGGCTCAGATAAGAAAATAGTAGGTCCGGTTTGATACCATGAAAGCGATCCTTATCGTTGATGATAACGAGGCTGACAGGGCCGTCGTAAAAAAGGAGGTCCTCCGGGAGCTCCCGGATTCCAGATTCTACGAAGCCTCAACCAGGGAGGATTTCTTCAGGTACCTTGACCAGATACGGCCGGACCTGATCATCTGCGACTTCAATGTATACGGGCTCGACGGATTCGAGGTTATTGACGAGGCAAACGGCCTGCCCGGAGATATTCCGGTGATCATCTACACGGGCATAGGTTCCGAGGAGCTCGCCGTGAGGACGCTCAAAATGGGCGCAATCGACTACATCATCAAGAGCTCTGTACATTCGAAAGGTCTGGGAAAGAGGGTGAGATCAGCATTGAAGGTTGTGGACCTGAAGAAGAAAAATACCGCACTTACCGGGGAGGAGGGCCTGGCCCGGAGGGAGGCCGATTTCTATCTGGACCTGATGACGCGTGACATGAGGCCCCTGGGTTATCAGATGCTCGAGGATATCGATGCTCTCCAGGGTAAGTTGAAAGCTGGTTCCGTTGAAACCACCCATATACAGGGCCTGAGGAAAAATGCCAGAAGGGCCCTGAATCTCATAGATGTCATGGAACGGGGATCCTTCACAATTAATGAGGTCGGATATTCCGACCTGGCAAGGGCGATCAATGAGGCAACGATAATACTCGGCTCGCTTCATAGCGATGTGCGGATCGAGGTGGAGCGGGAGAACATAAAAGGGGGCATCAACGTCAGGGGAAATGCGCTCCTTGGAGACCTGTTCCTCCACGTGATGGACCTTATCGTTAAAAGAGGTAAGGATAAGGAGTGCAGGATAGTGATAAGGAAAACCTCCGATAAGGAGGGATATATTGACCTTCTCATCTCCGGAAACTTCAGGCCGTTTTCAAGGGAGGAGGGTGAAGGGCTTTTCCTGAAACGAAAAGCTGATGATGACCCTGGTAACGATCAGCTTATACTATGTCGCTCGATAATAGAGATGTTCGGCGGTACGATATGGTATTCCCCGCCTGATGATGATGATATGGGAAAGGGTGGATTCAGATTGCATTTGAGGGAGTTGTTGATTTGAAGACTGTTTTTCTGGTGGATGATGAGCCGGTGCTGCATGAACTGTACAGGGAGGTTCTGATCATGAATGGATTCGAGGTGATAGCACAGGCATTGGACGGGGAGGAGGCCCTGAAGGTTTACCAGGATCTGGATGTCAAACCGGACATCGTCATTCTCGATCACAGGATGCCAAAAGGGGACGGGCTGTTCGTCATGAAGGAGATCCTCTCCATGGACCCTGAGGCAAATCTTATATTCGCTTCCGCGGACACATCCGTGAGGGAGAAGGCGTTGAGGATCGGGGCAGTGGGTTTTCTGGAGAAACCTTTCAGCATCAATGATCTCATTAAGGTTGTGAACAAAATATCTTGAACCTTATCCGATA